>JAEZEU010000275.1 GCA_023432885.1 Pseudomonadota bacterium
CGCTTCATGGCCTGCGATTGGTGGGAGATCACCTCGTTGCTTCCGGTGTCGAGCACCGCTGCGGCGCAGGCGTCGAGCGCGGTATCGATGGCGAGGATCAGCATGGGATAATGGCGACCGGCGAGTAGGGGGTGGCGAATGGAATGTTCGGTGAGCTCTCCATTTGCCCTTGGCTGTTCGCCATTCGCCTCCCCATCACGTCATCACATCGGCCGGACTTCGACCACGTCGGGCACGAAGTGGCGCAGCAGGTTCTGGATGCCGTGCTGCAGCGTCGCGGTCGAGGAGGGGCAGCCGGCGCAGGAGCCCTTCATGTTGAGATAGACGATGCCGTCCTTGAAGCCGCGGAAGGTGATGTCGCCGCCGTCATTGGCGACTGCGGGCCGCACGCGGGTCTCGATCAGGTCCTTGATCTGCGCGACGGTGTCGGCATCTTCCTCGTTGAAGAATTCGTCGGCCTCGTCCGTCTCGTCGTCATTGGCGGCGGAACCGTCGGCGAGCAGCGGCGCGCCGGACATATAGTGCTCCATGATCGCGCCGAGGATGGCGGGCTTGAGATGCTGCCAGTCGCCGTCCGCCTTGGTCACGGTGACGAAGTCCGAGCCGAAGAACACGCCGGTGACCCCGGGCACCTCGAACAGGCGCGCGGCAAGCGGCGAGCGGCTCGCGGAATCGCGATTTGAGAATTCCATCGTGCCGGAATCGAGCACGATGCGGCCAGGGATGAATTTGAGCGTGGCGGGATTGGGGGTGGCTTCGGTCTGGATGAACATGGTTTTCTCCGGCGTCGCCGGTTCAAGGCCGGCGCGTGAGGTCTCCTTAGCAGATGGCGCTGCGCCGCGCACGATCAAGGGGCGCAGACCAGCCGTTCTTGCGCTGCATCAAGGAGTTAGGACAAGAACGGGCCTATGAGAGACCATCGATTTCTGCGTCGGTCAGCGCACCCGAGATAACCGTCAGGGGAATCGGGAAAGAGCCGACCGTCTTGGCCATCGTCGATATGATCGGCCCCGGGCCTTCGGGGCCGGGATTGGCGGCCAGCACCAGCATGGAAATGTCGGGGTCCTTGTCGATGACGTCCAGGATCTGCTCGCCCGGATCGCCCTCGCGGATCACCCGCTCCGGCGTGATGGCGGCGACGCCGTTGGCGCGGCCGGAGGCGCGGTCGAGCGCTTCGTTCGCCGCTTCATGGGCCTCCGCGCGCATCACCTCCGCGACTCCCAGCCATTGCTGGTTCGCATCTTCGGTCTCGATCACGCGCAGCATGACCACGCCCCCGCCGACCCGCATCGCCCAGCGCGCGGCATAGTAGACGGCGCGGTCCCACTCCGCGCTGTCGTCAACGATGACGAGGCATTTTGGTTTGTGGCCCGATTCGTAAGCTTGTCGCTGACTGGTCATGCATGTCCCGGTGCTGCCAAACCGGCGTATCGTGCCATACTCGCTCCGCCCTTGGGTAGAGGGAGCACGGGTTCCTCCGCCAGTCTTGTTGATTAGCGCTGGTGGATGAAGCCGACGATGTCCTTGGCGTTGCGCATGGTCTCGTCGGCAATGGCGCGTGCACGGTCTGCGCCGTCGGCGAGGATGCCGTCGACATGGGCGGGATCTGCGACCAGACGTTTCATCTCGGCGGCGATCGGCGACAATTTTTCGACGCACAGTTCGACCAGCGCGTTCTTGAAGCTGGAGAACTGCCCGCCGCCAAAATCCTTCAGCACCGCCTGCTTGGAGGTGCCGGCGAGCGCCGCATAGATGCCGACGAGATTGTCGGCCTCGGGACGCGGATCGAGGCCCTTCTCCTCGGTCGGCAGCGGCTCCGGATCGGTCTTCGCCTTGCGGATCTTCTGCGCGATGAGGTCGGCATCGTCGGTGAGGTTGATGCGCGAGTTGTCCGACGGATCCGACTTCGACATTTTCTTGGTGCCGTCGCGCAGGCTCATCACCCGCGTCGCCGGCCCCGTGATCAGCGGTTCCGGCAGGGGAAAGAACAGCCCGTCATCGAAGCCGTGGCCGCGGATCGAGTCGCCGAAATCGTTGTTGAACTTCTGCGCGATGTCGCGCGAGAGCTCGAGATGCTGCTTCTGGTCCTCGCCGACCGGCACATGCGTCGCGCGGTACAGCAGAATGTCCGCCGCCATCAGCACGGGATAGTCGTACAGCCCGACGGAGGCGTTCTCGCGATCCTTGCCGGCCTTCTCCTTGAACTGCGTCATGCGGTTGAGCCAGCCGATGCGGGCGACACAGTTGAAGATCCAGGTGAGCTCGGCATGGCCTGCGACCTGGCTCTGGTTGAATACGATGTGCTTCTTCGGGTCGATGCCGGCGGCGATGAACGCCGCGGTCACCTCGCGCGTATTGCGCGCCAGCCCGGCCGGGCCGCCCCAGACGTCGACTCCCTGCGTGATCGCGTGCATGTCGACGACGCAATAGATGCAGTTGTGCGTTTCCTGCAGCTTCACGAAGTTGACGATAGCGCCGAGGTAGTTGCCCAGGTGCAGATTGCCCGTCGGCTGGACGCCTGAAAAAACCCGTTCCACGAACGCCATGTTCTCGTTCCCGTGTGTATACGGGGCGTCGTTTGCCACGGGTATTTCACTCGCGCAAGTCGCGTTGGCCTCCCTTGAACGCGCTGATCGCTTCGCGCCAGCCGGTGACGCCGAAAAGCTGCAGAAGCAGGCCGTAAAGCGCGACGCTCGCGGCGATGAGGGCGATGAGGCAGGACGCCTGGGCAATGCCCTGCAGGCTCGCGATCGGCACCAGCCAGAGCGCCGCGCCCATCGCGAGCGCGGCCGCCGCGATGCGCGGCAGCCGTCGGCGCGCCGCTGCATCGATGCCGAAGCCGAATCGCCTGGCTCCCTCGCGGATCAGCCCGATCGCGCTGCCCCAGGCGCCGAGCGCGATGCCGGCGGCGATCCCTTCGGTGCCGAAGAAGTGGCCGAACAGATACGCGCTCGCCAGCGCAAGCAAGATTCCCTTGACCACGGCTAGAAGC
>JAEZEU010000309.1 GCA_023432885.1 Pseudomonadota bacterium
TGGGAATCGCCCAACTGATCGGACCGTTCCTGTTCACCCTGACATTCGCCTATTTCATCGGCCCGCAGGCGCCGCTCACGCTGCCCGGCGCGCCGTTCCTGCTGGCGGCGGCGATGCTGTTGTTCGCGTCAGCGGTCTCGGTGTGGACGTCGGCCGGTACGAAAAAGCAGGGCGGGTTAAGCCGTAACGCCTAACCCGCCCTTCCTCGCAGAGATGCAGTGGTGAGTTACGCTTCGCGCCTAACCCACTCTGCCGCTACACCCTCACTTCTTTATCAGCGGGCAATCACTCGCCTCGAGCGGCTTGGCCGCGTCTTCCGGTGCAATCGTGGCGATCAGCTTGTAGTAATCCCACGGTCCCTTCGACTCACTCGGCTTCTTTACCTCGAACAGATAGGCCGGGATCAGGCGGCGGCCATCGGCGCGCAGCGGGCCCTTTCCGAACAGGGGATCGTCGGTCGGCAGTTCCTTCATCTTGGCGACGACCTTGGCGCCGTCACGCGGATTGCTGCCGAGCGCTTCCAGCGCCTTCAGGTAATGCAGGACCATGGCGTAGTTGCCGGCCTGGGTCATTGAAGGCATCTGATTCTTGCTGGCCTGCGCCGAGAACCGCTTCGCCCAGGCGCGGGTCTGGTCGTTCATGTCCCAGTAGAACGATTCCGTGAACGTCAGGCCTTGCGCCGTCTTCAGGCCAAGCGCATGCACGTCGTTGATGAAGAGCAGGAGCGCGGCGAGCTTCTGGCCGCCCGCGACGATGCCGAATTCGGCCGCCTGCTTGATTGAATTGGTCGTGTCGCCGCCGGCGTTGGCAAGGCCGATGACCTTGGATTTCGACGACTGCGCCTGCAGCAGGAAGGACGAGAAGTCCGACGTGTTGAGCGGATGCTTGACGCTGCCCAGCACCTTGCCTCCATTGGCGGTGACGACCGCCGAGGTGTCGCGCTCCAGCGCATGGCCGAAGGCATAGTCGGCGGTGAGGAAGAACCAGGTGTCGCCGCCGGCCTTGGTCAGCGCCTTGCCGGTGCCGTTGGCCAGCATGTAAGTGTCATAGGTGAAAGACACCGTGTTCGGCGTGCACGCCTTGCCGGTGAGATCGGCGGTCGCCGCACCCGAGTTGAGCAGGACGGCGTTTTTCTCCTTGACCAGATTGTTGACCGCTAGCGCAACACCGGAGTTCGGCGTATCGGCGATCGCGTCGACCTTCTCGGTATCGATCCATTGCCGGGCGATGTTGACGCCGACGTCCGGTTTGTTCTGGTGATCGCCGCTGACGACTTCGATTTTCCAGCCCTTCTTGGTGAGGCCGGAGTCCTCGACCGCCATCTTGACGGCGACGACGGAATTAGGGCCTCCGATGTCGGCGTACAGGCTCGACATGTCGTTGAGCACACCGATCTTGACGTTCTTGTCCTGGGCGAGGGCGGGGCCTGCCAGACCAAAGCTCGCAAGTACGATCAGCGCGGCCGAATTCCGCGCTAGTTTTGTATTCATCTTGTCTCCTCCAGTGGTTGATGCCGGTGGATTCCGCAAAATCCCGAGCATTCCCGGCGATTTTGGTGGCCGAGGACAGGTCTGGCAATGCGCCTATCGTAGTGCGTCCGACGTCAGCGTGAACTTCTGGATGCGCTTTCCGGTGTCGACCTCGGCGGTATAAACGTTGCCCTTGGCATCCACCGCCATGGCGTGGATCCAGTGGAATTGCCCGGCATTGCGGCCGCTACGCCCGAATTGCCCGACCAGGGTACCGTCATCCCGCCTCAATACCCGGATTTCATTGTTCTCGCCGTCGGCGGAGAGCAGGTAGGTCTGCTTCGGGTCGGGCCAGATGGCGACGTCCCAGACTGCGCCATTTCCGCGCGTCTCCTTCTCGAAAAACCACTCCTCCACGAAGGTGCCGTCCTTTCTGAACACCTGTATGCGGTTGTTGATGCGGTCGCAGACATAGACCAGGCCGTCATTGCTGAGCTTCACGCAATGCACGGGGTTGGCGAATTGCTGCGGGGCGGGCGCCTTGGGATCGTAAGGCGGCTGCTTGTCGTCGTTGGGGGGATTGCCGTAGGCACCCCAATGGCGCTTATAGGCGCCCGTGGCCGCGTCGAACACGATGACGCGGCGGTTACCGTAACCATCCGCGACGTATATTTCATTGGCGGCCGTGTCGACCGCGGTCTCCGCGGGCTTGCCGAGCTGAGTGGTGTCGTTTGAACCCTTGCTCGGCGCGATCTTGCCGATCTGCATCACGAACTTGCCGTCGAGCGTGAACTTCAGGATCGCGTTGTCATTGTCGGCATTGCCGCCGACCCAGACGAAGCCGCGGTCGTCGACCTCGATGCCGTGCTCGCGGCCGACCCATTCATAGCCTTCGCCAGGGCCGCCCCAGGAGCGCAGCAGATTGCCGTCGACATCGAACTCGAGCACCGGCGGCGCCGGCACACAGCATTTCGAGCGTGGCGGATTGAGGGTTGCGCCCTTCTCGTCATCGGTCAGCGAGCGCGGGCGATGGATCACCCAAACATGGCCTTTGGAGTCGACCGCGATGCCGCCGACCTGGCCGAGGATCCAGTTATTCGGCAGCGGCTTGGGCCAGGAGGCATCGACCGCGAAGGTCGGGACATCCCCGGCGCGCGCCGGTGAGAACAATGCGGAGGCGCTGAGGAGCGCGAGGCTAGCGAGGGCGACGAAAGCAGATTTGGTGAAGCAAGCTGTGATCGGACGTGCGTGAGTCGACGTCATGGCTTCCTCCCTGATCGCTGCGGTTGATCCGCAGTCGTGCCGAAGTCAACCGCTCGGCGAGGGAGGTGTCAATTGCAACCGGGCTAGGCAGGTGCACGAAAACTCAGCAGCATCCGCGTCTTGTAGTCGTAGAGTTTGCCGGTCTCGGTCCATTCCGGTGAGCACAAGGGTACGATGAATTCGGCCGCCTGTTCCGGCGTGTCCAGCGTCATCGGGTCTTCGCCAGGGAAAACGGTGGCGCGCATGCGGGTGCGGATCGGGCCGGGGCTGAACAGGTTTACGCGCAGCGGCAGCGATGCGGTTTCATTGGCCCATACGCGAACCAGCGTTTCCAGGGCGGCCTTGGAGGCGGCGTATGGTCCGAGATAGGCATTCGCCTTGCTGGCGGCGCCCGAGGTGACGAATACGGCGCGGCCGGCGTCGGACTGTTTCAGCAGCGGCTCCATGCAGCGGATGAGCTGGAAATTAGCTGTCACATTGACCGCGAAGGCGTCGTTCCACTGCTTCAATTCGATATGGCCGAGCGGCGAGGACGGGCCGGGCACGCCGGCATTGCCGACGAGAATGTCGAGCTTGCCGTTCCGCTCATGCAGTGCAGCGCCAAGCCGCGCGATGCCGTCGGTGTCGGTGAGGCTGAGTGGCACCAGAGTCGCGGTGCCGCCGTCCTTGCGGATCTCGTCGTCGAGCTCTTCCAGCCCGCCCTGCGTGCGTGCAACCGCCACGATGTGCGCGCCGCGTCTGGCGAGGGCAAGGGCGGTGGCATAGCCGATGCCCCGCGAGGCGCCGGTGACGAGGGCAGTACGGTTGGCGAGGGGCTTTGTCATTGGTCCATCAATTCGCGTCTGTGCGGGCCGTATTGCAGACGAGGATGGCCGGGACAAGCCCGCCATGACGAAAATTGACCAAGTCATTCCGGGACCGCCCGAAGGGCGAGACCCGGACTGCAGCTTTGGCTTGCGCTAGACAATTTCGAGATTCTCGGGGGCGCAATTCGCCTCGGAGTTCGCGTGTCGCTCGCTCCCGAATGACGCGTTCAGGTCAGCTCGCCTCGGCCAGCAGGGAGAGCTGCCGCGGCTGCGGCTCGACCTGGTTCTGGTCGGTAAGGCTGGTGGGATAGGCGCCCGTGAAGCAGTGATCGGAGAACTTGGGGTTCGCCGGATCACGGCCGGGATAGCCCATCGCCCGGTACATGCCGTCGATCGACAGGAAGGCGAGCGAGTCAGCGCCGATGATCTGGCGCATCTCTTCGACCGAATGGGTC
Source organism: Pseudomonadota bacterium (assembly GCA_023432885.1). Lineage (GTDB taxonomy): Bacteria > Pseudomonadota > Alphaproteobacteria > Rhizobiales > Xanthobacteraceae > Bradyrhizobium. The sequence continues at coordinate 3,994 of JAEZEU010000309.1, forward strand.
GCGGCGAGCAGGCCGCCGCGGTCGGGCAGGTCGATGCCGTAATAGTCAGGATAGAGGATCGGGGGAGAGGCGAGGCGGAAATGCACCTCGCGCGCGCCGGCATCGCGCATCATGCGCACGATCTTCTTGGAGGTGGTGCCGCGCACCAGCGAGTCGTCGATCAGAAGGATGCGCTTGCCCTCGATGGCGATGCGGTTGGCGGCATGCTTCATGCGCACGCCGATCTCGCGGCCGCTCTGGGTCGGCTGGATGAAGGTGCGGCCGACATAGTGGTTGCGGATGATGCCGAGCTCGAACGGCGCGCCGGAAAACTGGCTGTAGCCGATCGCCGCAGGCACGCCGGAGTCCGGCACCGGCACCACAACGTCGATATCGACGTGGTTTTCGCGCGCGAGCTGCGCACCGAAGGCCTTGCGTACCTCGTAGACCGAACGGCCGCCGACGATCGAGTCGGGCCGCGAGAAATAGATGTATTCAAAGATGCAGGGGCGCGGCGGCTTGGGCGGAAACGGCTTGTGGCTGTGGGCGCCGTGCTCGTCGAACACGATGATCTCGCCGGGTTCGATGTCTCGGATGTATTTGGCGCCGATCATATCGAGTGCGCAGGTTTCCGACGCGAGAATGGGGCAGCCGTCGAGATCGCCGAGCACCAGCGGCCGGATGCCGAGTGGATCGCGGGCGCCGATCAGCTTCTTGTTGGTGAGAGCCGCCAGCGAATAGGCGCCTTCCAGCGCCCGCAGCGCCTCGATGAAGCGGTCAATGAAACGGCTGCGCTTGGAGCGGGCGACAAGGTGCAGGATCACTTCGGTGTCGGTGGTCGACTGCATCATGGCGCCGTCGCGCACCAGTTCGCGGCGCAGCGACAGGCCGTTGGTGAGGTTGCCGTTATGGCCGACCGCGAAGCCGCCGGCGTTAAGCTCGGCGAAAAGCGGCTGCACGTTGCGCAGGATGGTCGCGCCGGTGGTGGAGTAGCGGACATGGCCGACGGCGACATTGCCGGGGAGGCGCTCGATCACCTCGCGCCGTGAGAAGGTGTCGCCGACAAGACCGAGCCGGCGTTCACTGTGAAAGCGGCTGCCGTCATAGGTGACGATGCCGGCGGCCTCTTGGCCGCGATGCTGGAGCGCGTGCAGCCCGAGCGCGGTGATGGCGGCGGCTTCAGGGTGGCCATAAATGCCAAACACGCCGCATTCTTCACGCAGCGTGTCGCCTTCGAGATCGTCCTGCAGTTCGATACCCAGCCCGGGTTGGTCGGCGGGATCGGAAGGGTTCTGTATCTCGTCCATCGCGCCTCTCTTTATCGGCCCAAAGGTTAACGACCCGCGGGTTTTTCGATCAGCTTTTTAAGGCTGTCGCGGGCGGACTTGTTGTAGCCATCGCCGGAACCCGGCTGCGCCGGCTCGGCGTCAGTCTGATCATCCTCGGGCTTATTCTTCTTGAATTTCTTTAAGATGGTATTCTCGGGGTCATCCGGCAAGAGGCCCTTGAGCCACTCGCCGGAGGCATCCAGCACCGCCCGGGACTTGGCCTGCTGAATCCAGTCCGGCCGCTGCTTTTCCGGAACCAGCCAGATGAAGAATTCATAGGCCACGACCACGATCAGCAGGCCCCTCGCGAGGCCAAACAGGAAGCCCAGCGTGCGGTCCAGCGCACCGATCCGGGAATCCAGGATCATGTCGGAGATCCGGACCGTGATCACGGAGACGACGATCAGGGTGCCGATGAAGGTGCCGGCGATTACAACGGCAAGGGCGATGGTGTCGTTTGCGATCTGCTGTTTGGCCCATGGGAGCAGCTTGGCGTAGCTGTAGAGCGTCACCAGCGCGGCCGCGCCCCAGGCGGCGATCGAGAGGATTTCGCGCATAAACCCGCGGACGAGGGCCAGGAGGCCCGAGATCAGCATCACGCCGAGCAGGACGATATCGAGATAGGGAAGAAACGGCATCGGCTGATCAGGTCCGCTCGTAGTCCATGGCTGTGACGAATCGGAAGCGTCAGTGCCGCCCTAGCTGACGGTGAACCGCCGCAACCCGCAAGGCCGGATGTCGTGCCATCCCGCCTGCCCTTTGCGCGGGTGGTATAGCGGCGCGGGCAGGTGTCGTCACGCCCGCTTTAGCCATTTTCCCTACGGAATCGGGCC
>JAEZEU010000335.1 GCA_023432885.1 Pseudomonadota bacterium
CGGGGCTTGAAGCCGCCGTCGCCCGCATCGATGCCGACATCCTCGCACTGAAGGCCAGCGTCGAGCAGAACGCCAAGCTCGGCGTAACCCAGTTCAACAAGACCAGCGACCGCCTCGAAAAGGTCGAGAAGGCGCAAGCCGAGCCCGCCACAAGGCTCGCCAAGCTTTCCGAAGAGATCAGCAAGCTGCGCGCCGTACAGACCACCGCTGCAGCCTCCGCCGCTGCGCCAGCGGCTGCCGCATCTATTGCGCCAAAGGACATTACGGGATCGGTCGCGCCGGCCGCAGCCGCTGCGCCTCCCGCGTCTGCCGCGAACGCCAAGGTCGAAGTCGGCAGGCTGCCGACGGTGGAAGGTTGGGTGCTGCGCGAAGTCGGCAGGGGCAGCGCGCTGATCGAGAGCCGCCGTGGGCTGTATGAGGTCTTTGCCGGCGATCCCATTCCCGGCCTTGGCCGCGTCGATGCCATCCGCAAGCAGGACGGCCGCTGGGTTGTCGTCACCAGCAGGGGCCTGATCGTCGCGCGCTGACGATGCTCGCGCGAAATCCCGGTGCTTCACTGCGAAGGCGCTTCACTGCGATGTGAAGCGCCTTTTTGCCTTGAACCCGCCACTCCGCGCGGTGTTAGTGAGGATATGAACCTACTTGCGCGGTGCCTCCTTGTCCTGCTTTGCCTGCCGGGCTGCGCGCTGCCGGTTCGGGCGGCGCCGGACCTGCCGCTCGAGCGCGGAACCGCTGTCACCGATCCGCTCGCTTTGCGCGAACTCGACCGCGGCCGGTTTGGTCTCGGCCGTATCCTCGAGCCTGCGCGCTCGGCCGAAATGCCGCTCTCCAACGCCGAACTTTTCGCCATGCCGTCGATGGCGCCGGTCAGGGCCGCCATCGATGCCGAATTCGAGCGCTACACTGCGCGCCACAAGTCAGAAATTCCCGACGAGACCATCGGGGTCGGCGAGGTCTTTGCGTTCCAGCTCTTCGATCGCGCACTGCTGACCTCTCCGGATACGCGGTTCGTGCTTGCAGGCATCGTCAACCGCATGGACCGCGCCTTTGTCGCTGAAGCAAATTGCGGCGAAATCCGTCTGATCTACCGGCTGGTCCGCACCAATGCGCCCGCGGGCACCGAGACTTCACCCCGGCTGCCGATGACGCTCAATGTCGTGCTACGCGCCAAGGGCGAGCCGCCGGTCGATCGCGACGGCAGACCGATCACCTGCGCCGCCATCGCGGAGCGCTGGCTGGCGACGTCGGACCTGTCGGTGACCGGCCGCGATCTTGCCGCAAGGCTACAGGCCAAGGACGGCCCGCTCGATCTCGTGATGCCCGAGAACATCGATCGCATCGAGACCAACCTGCAGATCGCGCATGCGCCCAAGTCGCAGAAGCGCGACTTCCGCACCGACTATCTGCTGAAGCTGTTCCGCTACAACGCGCAAACGCGCCGGTTCGAAGAGGGACCGCTTGAGAACCAGATCGATCGCGAGCGCCTCCTTGCCGACGCGAATCTCGCGAGCGAGTTCAAGGCATGGCTGCTCGATCCCGTACACTTCGGCGCGCTCGATCGCGGCACCGTTCTGATCCCGGAAAAATTTCTGGCCATGGCCGCGATCACATCAACGCCCGTCGGCTTCACGCCATCGAGCCTGCTGCCCGCGTTCGGCCTCAGCGAAGGCGAGGGGAGCAATCCGGTTTTCAGCGAGACCGATGTCGTTGCCGCGCTGAAAAAGGCGGCAAGCGAAGGAACCGCCTTGCAGAACATCCGGTCCTTTGCTGGCTTCCAGCGGCGGCTCAACGATATCACCTGCGCCGGCTGCCACCAGACCCGCGGCATCGGCGGTTTCCATTTTCCGGGCGCCGACTGGATGGCGGCCAAGCCGTCGAACGGGACCGTGGTTCCGGCATCGCCGCATTTCTTCGCCGACCAGCCGCGCCGCCGCGATATCCTCGCCGCGTTGCGTGACGGCGGGCAGCCGGACTATTCCAAAGGTTTTGCCAGCCGCCCGCAATCGCGCGGCGCGCAGGAGCTTGCCGGCACAGAGTTTCTCGATGGGTGGGGCGCGCATTGCTACCGGCTGGAGCGCCGCAAGGCCTCCAACGATGCGAGTTTCCGCAACTGGACCTGCGCAAAAGGGCTCGCCTGCCAGACGGCCGATGCCGCGACGCGCATGGGCATGTGCTTCGTGAAGGCACGATAGGCTCGGACAGCCGTGGGCTCTCTTGGCCACATGCCATCGTTTGATGCTAGACCCATCCGGCAATAAGCCGTTAGGAGATCCGATGAGCACTCCGGACGCCAAGGAGAAGGCCCGCAACCGCGAAATCGCTCAGAATGAGCAAAATCGCAAGGCCGTTTCCGCTGTTCGCGTTAGCGGCTGGGCCGTCTTCAGTGCCTTCGTCATCGCCGCGATCGTCGTCGGCATCGTCTGGGCCTGGACGCACCGCTAAGCGCTTGAGGCCTTCTTAGTGAGGGACGTAGCAGCGCTACCTTCTCCCACAAGGTGAGAAGGTGAGATCGTCATGCGGCCAACGCCATCATGCTACTTCGCGTAGTGCGTCATCCGCTTGCCAGGCAGGAGATCGTAGGCGGATTTCCACCCCGGCAGCTGCGCCATGCGGCCGAGCCAGGCGGCGACGGCCGGATGGCTCGATGCAAAATCATAGCCGGTCTCGTCGGCCGGATAATGCAGATAGGCCATCATGGAAATATCCGCGATCGTCGGCCGCGCGCCGATCGCGAATGCGTTCGTCTTCAGATGCTGATCGAGGATAGAGAGAAAATCATCCAGCCGCCGGCGAAAGTGTTTTTGTACATGCTCGTCCGGCGAGGGCGTGAAGGCACGGTAGTAGCGGTAGGTCGCCATGTAGCCGGTGAGCTTGTGGTTGTCCCAGAACAACCAGCGCAGCAGCTCGAATCTTTCATCGTCGGTCTCGCCGCCGAAACGGCCGTATTGCTCGGAGAGCTTGAGCAGGATCGGCGCGGTCTGGGTGAAGCGCTTGCCGTCGATCTCCAGCACCGGGATCTCGCCCATCGGATTGACGTCGCGCCGCCACTTCGCGGTGCGCGTGGCCCCGCCGGCGAAATCGGTCCATACCCCTTCAAAGCTTTCGCCGCAAAGCGTGAGCATCAGCGCGAGCTTGTAGCTGTTCCCGGATTCGGGGAAGTAGTGCAGGCGATACTTGGGCATGCTTCACGCCACCGCGCCGGACGCGCGCAGCTTCCTGATCGCAGCCTCGTCGTAGCCGGCGCTGCGCAAGATCTCGTCGCTGTGCTCGCCGATCCCGGGCGGCTTGCGCGGCTGCACCTTCCTTGATCCATCGACCCAGATCGGGCTGTTGACGGTCAGCATCGTGTCGTTCTCGAAGGGTACCAGCACCTCGTTGTCGATCATCTGCTTGTCATGCGGGATGTCGTCGAGAATGCCGACCACGCCGAACACCAGGCCATTGCCGTCGAGGATCTTGCGCCATTCGGCAAGCGGCTTCGTCGCGAACACCTCGTCGAAGATCTTCACCAGTTGCAGCGAGTTGGCGTGGCGGTCCTTCTTCTGCGCAAATCGAGGGTCGCTGATGAGGTCTTCGCGGCCGAGACATTTCGCCAGCGTCGGCCATTGCCGATCCTCGTTGAGCAGCGACAGGATCACCCAGCGGCCGTCCTGGCACTGATAGTGATTGGTGACGGCATTCAGGGCATTCTCGCGCGAGCGCCGCGGCAGGAACTTGGCGCCGACAAGCTTCGCCTGCGCCAGCACGGAGGCCGCCCACACGCCGTTCGCCATCAGGTTGGACGAGACATGCGAGCCCTTGCCGGTGCGCTCGCGCTTGTAGAGCGCGGTGACGATCGCGCTATAGAATGCCATGGCGCAGGGATGGTCGCCCATGCCGGCGACGGAGCGCGCGGGCGTGGTGTGCTCGTCGGCGCGCACGAGGTCCATCAGGCCGGAACGCGCCCAATAGGCATTGCTGTCGAACCCGGGCTTGTTGGCCTCCTCGCCCTTCTCGCCATAGCCGGTGAAGGAGGCATAGATCAGGCGTTCATTTGTAGGAGCAAGGCGCTCGTAGGTGATGCCGAGCCGCTGGCGTACCTGCGGCGGATAATTGGTGATGAAGACGTCGGCCTCCGCCGCGAGCCTGTGCAGCACCGCCTGGCCTTCCGGTTTCGAGAGGTCGAGGGCAAGGCTCCGCTTGTTGCGCGCTTCCAGCAGCCAGGCGAAGTTGTGCTCGCTGTGGGGGTAGCCCGGAAGGTTGGGGAGGTTGCGATAGGGATCGCCCTGGCCCGGCGGCTCGATCTTGATCACGTCGGCGCCGAAATCCGACAGCACGGTGGCGGCCGCAGGTGCTGCGATGAAGCTTGCGCAGTCCAGCACCTTCAGCCCTTCGAAAATGCCCTTTTCTTCCATCTCGGCGTCGCTCCCCTCGCGCTTGTTGGCGTTGTTGTCGGATAAAAGTGCCGCTGCAACCAAAGTGGTCCGGGAGACCATTTGAACCATGTTGCGAGGGCGATGCAACGCCCGGCGGCGTCATGGGGCGATGCATCTGCGGTCCATCACCCGTCGTTCCGGGATGGTGCGAAAGCACCAGGCCCGGAATCTCGGGATTCCCGAGGGGCGCAAGGGCGCCCCATCGTTCGATGCTGCGCATCGCCCGGGAATGACGATCGGCGCTATTCGCCACCCGTCAGCAATGCAGCGTTCCCACCCGCCGCGGCCGTATTGACCGTCACCGTCTGTTCGGTGGCAAACCGTGCCAGATAATGCGGCCCGCCGGCCTTCGGCCCGGTTCCGGAGAGGCCAAACCCGCCGAACGGCTGCACCCCGACAACGGCGCCTATCATGTTGCGGTTGACATAGATGTTGCCGACCCTGAGCCGTGCGAGGATGTCGTCGACGGTGTCGTCGATGCGCGAATGAATGCCGAGCGTCAGCCCGTAGCCCGTGCCCTCGATTGACCGCAGCACGCCCTCAAGCCCGTCAGCGGGGTAGCGGACTACATGCAGGATCGGGCCGAAAACTTCCTCGGTAAGCTGGCTCGCATCCGGCAGTTCGAAGATGTGCGGGGCGACGAAATTGCCCGCTGGCGCCTGGCCGGCAAAGTGCACGCGCGCCTCCTTCTTCATCCGCGCGATATGCGCATCGAGCTTCTCTTTCGCCTCCGCATCGATCACCGGTCCGACATGCGTTGCGGGATCGGCCGGATCGCCGAGCTTCAACTCGCGAGCGGCGCCCACGATCATCTCGATGGTGCGGTCGGCGACGTCGTCCTGAACGAACAGGAGCCGCAGCGCCGAGCAGCGCTGGCCGGCGGAGCGGAACGCCGACGTCACGACGTCGTCGGCGACCTGTTCGGGCAACGCGGTGGCATCGACGATCATCGCATTGATGCCGCCGGTTTCCGCAATCAGCGGCACGATCGGCCCGTCCTTGGCGGCGAGCGTGCGGTTGATGGCGCGCGCGACCTCGGTCGAGCCGGTGAACACGACACCGGCAATATCGGGATGGGCGACCAGCGCCGCCCCGATCTTGCCGTCGCCCTGCACCAGATGCAGCGCGGCATTGGGCACGCCGGCTTCATGCAGCAGCTTCACGGCTTCCGCGGCAATCCGCGGCGTCTGTTCTGCCGGCTTGGCCACCACGGCATTGCCCGCCATCAGCGCCGCCGTCACTTGCCCCAGGAAAATCGCCAGCGGAAAATTCCACGGCGAGATCGCCACGAATACGCCGCGGCCGCGCAGCCGCAGGACGTTGCTCTCTCCCGTCGGCCCCGGCATCTTCTCGCCATCGCCGAACAGCTTTCGTCCCTGCGCAGCGTAGTAGCGGCAGAAGTCGATGGCCTCGCGGACCTCGGAAACGGAATCGTCGAGCGTCTTGCCGCCCTCGGACTGCAGCAGCGCAATGAAGCCGGCCTTGCGCTCTTCGAGCAACTCCGCGGCGCGCTCCAGCATCGCCGCGCGCTGCGCGGCGCCGGTGGCGCTCCAGCTGAAGAATCCGGCGCGCGCCGCGGCCACTGCTGCCTCCGCCTGCGGCTGCGCCGCGAGTGCGACGGCCCCGTTCGGCGGGCGCTCCGACGCAACGTCGGCGACGAGCCTGGCAAGCGCGGCGCGCTCGCCAAATTCGATGCCTCGCGAATTCTTTCGGAACGGCTGGTAGAGATCGGCCGGCAGCGGAATGTCGGGATGGCCTGCGCGGTTCGCTGCGCCGATGATGTCGGCCGGACGCCGCAGCAGCGTTTCGATCGAGACTGCATTGTCCGCGGTAAGCGCCACGAACGAGGAATTGGCGCCGTTCTCCAGCAGCCGGCGCACCAGATAGGCGAGGAGATCGCGATGGCTGCCGACCGGCGCATAGGTGCGACAGGCGACCTCCGGGCGATCGGCGTTCAACTGCGCATAGAGCGCTTCGCCCATGCCATGCAGGCGCTGGAATTCGTAGCAGCCGCTATCGCCGGCGAGTTCCAGGATGGTCGCGACCGTCAGCGCGTTGTGCGTGGCAAATTGCGGGGATATGCGCGGACGAAGGCCAAGCAGCTTCCGTGCGCAGGCGACATAGTTCAGGTCGGTCATCGCCTTGCGGGTGAACACGGGGTAGCCGTCGAGGCCGCGCTCCTGCGCACGCTTGATCTCGGTGTCCCAATAGGCGCCCTTGACCAGCCGCACCATCATGCGGCGGTCGAGCCTTCGCGCCAGGCCGT
>JAEZEU010000393.1 GCA_023432885.1 Pseudomonadota bacterium
CGTTCGTCCTGTGTTCCGAGAGCAGGAACGGAGAAGAAGAATGAGCGCTTCGAACTATCGCTGGGTCATCGTCGCCGCGGGCGGCTTGCTCGGTTGCGTCGCCGTCGGCGGCATGTTTTCGCTGCCGGTCTTGCTGCAGCCGATCGCCCGGGACACTGGCTGGTCGGTGGCGGGCATTTCCAGCGCGATGACCATCGGGTTTCTCGCCATGGCGTTCGCCAGCATGATCTGGGGCACGTTGTCCGACCGGTTCGGACCGCTTCTGGTGGTGCTGACGGGCTCGATCGTGATCGCGGCGTCGCTGGCTCTGGCAAGCCGCGCCACTTCGCTGATCGAGTTCCAACTGCTGTTTGGCCTGTTGGTGGGGGCGGCGACGGCGGCGATCTTCGCGCCGCTGATGGCGACGGTCACCGGCTGGTTCGATACCCATCGCAGCCTTGCGGTGTCACTGGTGTCCGCCGGTATGGGGATAGCGCCCATGACGATGTCGCCGATGGTCGCCTGGCTCGTCTCCAGCCACGACTGGCGGACCACCATGCAGATACTGGCCGCCGGCGTCGCCGCTATCATGATTCCGGTCTCGCTGCTGGTGCGCCGGCCGCCGGCGCTGGCTGCTGATGCCGCTAAGCCCGCCGATGCCGTGGCGGAGCCGGAGATGACGCGCGCGGAAGCGATCAGGTCTCCGCAATTCATCATCCTGCTTGCCACCAACTTTTTCTGCTGCGCTACGCATTCGGGCCCGATCATCCACACCGTGAGCTACGCGATCAGCTGCGGCATTCCGCTGATTGCCGCGGTGTCGATCTACAGCGTGGAGGGGCTTGCCGGGCTATTCGGCCGCATCGGCTTCGGCCTGCTCGGCGACCGTTTCGGCGCCAAGCGCGTGCTGGTACTCGGACTTTTGGTACAGGCCTTCGGCGCGCTCGCCTATGTGTTCGTGCGCGAGCTTGCCGGGTTCTATGCCGTGGCGGCGCTGTTCGGCTTCATCTATGCCGGCGTGATGCCGCTCTACGCGGTGCTGGTGCGCGAAAACTTCCCGCTGCGCATGCTGGGCACCGTAATCGGCGGCACTGCCATGGCCGGCAGCCTCGGCATGGCGACCGGCCCGATCGCGGGCGGGCTGATCTACGACACCTTCGCCAGCTATGCTTGGCTCTATATCGGCGCATGGGGCATGGGGATCGGCGCGTTCCTGATGGCGATGGCGTTCAGGCCGTTCCCGAGGAGGCAGGCGCAGGTAACGACGGTACCGGCCTGAGTGTTCATGCCGTCGCCCGGCAAAAGGGGCGACGGCTTACTCCCCGCCGAAATACTTCGGCTTACCCGTCGTCCAGGTCTCGCCCCAGTGCTGGCCGCCGCCGTCCACCGTCAGCGTCTCGCCGGTGACGTAATTTCCCGAAGCGGACGACAGATAGGCGCAGGCTTCCGCGATGTCCCAGGGCGAGCCGACGCGCATCATCGGGTTGGCGCGCGGGTAGGCTGCGCGCGCCTCCGGCGAATAGACCTCCCAGCCCTTCGTTTCGATGAGGCCCGGGGCAACGCAGTTGACGCGGATGTTCAGCGGCGCCCATTCGACGGCGACCGCGCGCGACACGCCGATGACGCCGGCGCGCGCGGCGATGGTGTGCGCAATGCCGTAGAGGCCGTGGGGCGTAACCACGACGATGTTGACGATGCTGCCGGCGTGCTTGTGCTCGCGCCAGCGCTGGGCGGCGGCCTGCATCATGTACCAAGTGCCGTTGAGGTTGGTGTTGATGACGGCGTTCCAGCCCTTGATCGAAAAGTCGATGGCGGCTTGCGGAAACTGGCCGCCGGCGCTGTTGACGAGGATGTCGTGGCGGCCGTGCTCGTTCCAGATCCTGTCAAAAAGGGCCGCGATGGAGTCGGGCTCGCGGATGTCGACCGCACAAGCGGAAGCTTTCAGGCCATGGCCGGCGAGATGCGTAACGAGCAGATCGAGTTTCGCCTGGTCGCGACCTGCCAGGACCACATGCGCGCCAAGCCGGGCGAACAGCCAGGCGATGGCCCGGCCGATGCCGCCGGCGCCGCCCGAAACCAGCGCGACCTGATCCTTCAGTGCGTCGGCGGCATAGACCGTCGGATGCGTCGCGAGATCGTGGTCGCTCAACACCGATTTCTGGCGGTCAATCATGCGCGGTGAGGCCCTTGTCGTTTACATTGGCATTTGTAGATTAGCTGCCCAATCAACAAAGAATAGATGGCATGCCCGATCTCTCCGCTTTTCCAATCACGAAACGCTGGCCCGCAAAGCATCCCGATCGTCTTCAGCTCTACTCGCTACCGACGCCAAACGGCGTCAAGGTATCGATCATGCTGGAGGAGGTGGGAATGCCCTACGAAGTCCACCTCGTCGACTTCAACAAGGACGACCAGAAGACGCCGGAATTCCTGTCGCTGAACCCGAACGGCAAGATTCCCGCGATCCTCGATCCCGATGGGCCCGGCGGCAAGCCGCTGCCGCTGTTCGAATCCGGCGCCATCCTGCAATATCTTGCGGAGAAGACCGGCAAGCTCCTGCCAAACGATGCCGCGCGCCGCTGGCTGGCGATCCAGTGGGTGCATTTCCAGATGGGCGGCATCGGACCGATGTTCGGCCAGGTGGGCTTTTTCCACAAGTTCGCCGGCCGCGATTACGAGGACAAGCGGCCGCTGCAGCGCTATGTGAACGAATCGAAGCGCCTGCTTGGCGTAATGGAAAGCCATCTCGCGGGCCGGCAGTGGTTTATGGACGAGGAGTACAGCATTGCCGATATTTCCATGCTTGGCTGGGTGCGCAACCTGATCGGCTTTTATGGCGCGCGCGAACTCGTTGCGTTCGACGAATTCAAGAATATCGCCGCCTGGCTCGATCGCGGGCTGGCGCGGCCGGCGGTGCAGCGCGGATTGAATATCCCGGCACGGCCGTGACTGGGGTTAGCGCCTGAGCAGTTCGTACGCCACGGGATTATCGGAGCAGGCGCCGAAGCCGCACTGGAGCATGGTGGATACCACGTTGAGCGCCGTCAGCGTGATCACCAGCCAGACCGCAACCGTCGAGAACAGGTCAGGCGCATCGAACTTCGGCGCGTCCTCCGGTGCGAACTGACGGTCGAACAGCAGCATCATGGCAATCAGCAAGATGGCTGCCGCGAAGGCGATCAAGGCAAGGGTGTAATAATGATAGCCGAGCAGCGCCGTGCCGTAGCCGGGGTCGCCGGGCAGGATGTGCAGCAGCACCTGGCGCGTTGAGAATACAACGCCCGCGCCGGCAGCAAGCAGCGACAGCGCGTAGTGGCTGGGGCGCGGTCCCCAGCGCACGTTCATGATGGGTCCGATCGCCAGCCCCGCAAACTGGAGGCGCTGCAGCAGGCACAGCGGGCAGGGCAGCTCGTGCAACAGAAACTGGGCTGCGAACGCCACGATCAGGATCATGGCGATCGCATAAAGGCTGAGGGCGTTCAGCGTGATGGCGAGTGATCGCGTCATGCCGTTCGCTCAGAAGGAAAGCTTCAGGGTGTCTGTCGCATGATGCAGATAGGTCGCGAGCGAAGCGACCAGCAGCGCCGCAAAAAGCCCCAGCGCCAGCTGTCGCGACCCCCGCCATGCGGCCAGCATCACGAGGACGGTCGCAAGAAAAAGCACAGTGAATTCCATCGCTATCCCCGAATCCGACGCGCGATGCTACCACGCGGATTGCGGTGGCGGAGGTGCAGCCATGTGAAACCCAGGGGGCGCAGACACGGGAAATTTCGTTGTTGGCGGCACCGCTCTCGATCATCATGGGGGCCATTGCCACCCTCCCGCCTGCGAGAGCTGTTATGACAGCAGAAGCGATCCGCCCGGCCATCCGGCGTTATCAGCCCTGGTACAAGGTCCTCTACATTCAGGTGCTCATCGCGATCGCGCTTGGCATCCTGATTGGGTATTTCTGGCCCAATCTCGGCAAGGAGCTGAAGCCGCTCGGCGACGGCTTCATCGCGCTAATCAAGATGATGATCGCGCCGATCATCTTCTGCACCGTCGTGCACGGCATCTCCTCGATGGGCGACCTCAAGCGGGTGGGACGGGTCGGGCTGAAGGCGCTGATCTATTTCGAGACGGTGTCGACGGTCGCGCTGGCGATCGGCCTGATCGTTGGCCATGCGCTGCAGCCCGGACGCGGCTTCAACATCGATCCAAACTCGATCGACGTTCACTCGGTGGAAGCCTACGTCACCAAGGCCAAGGAAGAGGGAATTGTCGCGCACCTGCTGGCGATCATTCCCGACAGCTTCATCGGCGCGCTCGCCCGGGGCGATCTCCTGCAGGTGCTGCTGGTTTCGATCCTCTCCGGATTCGCCATCGCCTTCATGGGCAAGGCGGGCGAGCCGATCGCGCACGCGGTGGACCAGGCCGCCAAGATGTTCTTCGGCATCATCCGCATCATCGTGCGTGTGGCGCCGATCGGCGCGTTCGGCGCCATGGCCTTTACCATCGGCGCCTACGGCCTCGGCGCGCTGTGGAGACTGGTGGCCCTGATAGGAACGTTCTATCTGACCAGCATCCTGTTCGTATTGATCGTGCTGGGCGCGATCGCCCGGCTGTCGGGCTTTTCGATCCTGCGATTCATCGCCTACATCAAGGACGAGCTCCTGATCGTGCTCGGCACCTCGTCGTCGGAGACGGTGCTGCCGCAGATCATGCAGAAGATGGAGCACCTCGGCGCATCGCGCTCGGTGGTCGGGCTCGTCGTTCCCACCGGCTACAGCTTCAATCTCGACGGCACCAATATCTACATGACGCTGGCGATCCTGTTTCTGGCGCAGGCGACCAACACGGACCTGACCATATGGCAGCAACTCGGCATTCTCGGCATTGCCATGATCACGTCCAAGGGCGCCTCCGGCGTCACCGGCGCGGGCTTCATCACACTGGCGGCGACCTTGTCCATCGTGCCTGACATCCCGATCCAGTCGATCGCCATCCTGGTCGGCATCGACAAGTTCATGAGCGAATGCCGGGCCCTGACCAACCTGATCGGCAATGGCGTTGCCTGTGTCGTGATCAGCCTCTCCGAAGGCGAACTCGACAAGCAGGCGCTGCACGAGACCATGGCCCACCCGATCGAGATCGGCGAGGCGCTTGAGCCCGGCGCGACATAGGCGATAGAAGGTCGGCGGTCGGAATCGGGGACAGGAGCGGCAGGCGGAAATGGCCACCACCATCTACGGCATCAAGAACTGCGACACGATGAAGAAGGCCCGGGCCTGGCTCGACGCCAAGGGCGTGGCCTACGACTTCCACGACTACAAGACCGCAGGCATCGCGAAGGAGAAGCTGAAGGGCTGGAGCGACAAGCTCGGCTGGGAGGTCCTGCTCAACCGGGCGGGCACCACCTTCAAGAAGCTGCCGGACGCCGACAAGGAGGGGCTTACCGAAAAGAAGGCGCTCGCCCTGATGCTGGCGCAGCCCTCGATGATCAAGCGGCCGGTGCTGGAGGCAGGCGGCAAGCTCCTGGTCGGATTCAAGCCGGAGAATTACGAGAAGGAAATCGGCAGAGGCAAAAAGAGCTAAAACTCGACCAAGTCGTCGCCTGCGCATTCCTGCCTGATGATGAAGCGCGGCTCTTCGCCTATCAGTCGAATTCCAGCAGGTCGCCGGAGGGGATGCGGCCCGGTGCACGGTGATAGAGGTCGCGGTCGATGATGGTGCGCAGCTTCGGTGCCGGCAATGTCTCGTTGCCGCGCATCAGATTCTTGATCTCGAAGCCGCCGTCTTCGCTGATCGTCTTCAACGAGCCGATGATATCCGTGACAGTGCCGTCGCGGTCGGAGAACGGCAGCAACAGACGCTCGTAGGCGACGATGCGCCCATAGACGTCGTCGATCTGCGCGATGGTGAACGCGGGCAGGCGGCGGCGGATGCATTCGTAGTAGACCGGCATCACCAGCGGAGCGAGGCGCGGGCCTAGATATTCCTCCAGCCGGCGTCCCTTGCCGTTATGGCCATAGGCGCTCGCCATGCGCGTGCCGTCGCTGTCGATGATGATGCGAGGCGGCTTCTGCGTGGCGTCGATTCGGAAGAAGACGAGGTCCGGCAGTTCCTCCTCAATCCGCGCCGGCTGGTATTCGGCTAATGCCGGCAGCTTCTGGCCCCGGGCATATAGCCGCAGCCAAGTATTGAGAAGATCGCGCTGCTTGATCGATTTGACGACCGTCGGATTTGCGCTTTCGAAGTCCATGCCCATGACGCCCGTCTGGAAAGCAAACGCTGAAGCTTGCGACGGAAGGCCAAATTTTTGGTGAAGATTGCTGGGAAAGACCGTTAAGGAAAGATTTCCTTCTCTGGAACCGGCTCACGGCGGCGGCGGGTTCGACTAATGGCGAAGGCGTCCGGCACGGCGGCAAGGGCGCGGGCGGCAGGGACTCTTTCCGCCTTGCCTAACCGCATAGGATGACGGCATATTCCGCCTCGGAGGGGCCGGTCCGCGACGTTAGAGAGCGTCGGGGAGAACCGGCCGGTGGAAGGAGAATCGGCCACGCGACTTCGCCGCGAGGGCTCGACGGGGGATATCTTTGTCTGATGAGTTCATTCTCGAAACCCACGGATTGACCAAGGAGTTCGCGGGGTTTTTCGCCGTTCGCGATGTTTCCTTGAAAGTCCGTAAGGGTTCTATTCACGCCTTGATCGGTCCGAACGGGGCCGGCAAGACGACGTGCTTCAACTTGTTGACCAAATTCCTGCAGCCGAGCGCCGGCCAGATCCTCTACAAGGGGCAGGACATCACCTTGATGAAGCCGGCGGATGTCGCCCGGCTCGGGCTGGTCCGCTCGTTCCAGATCTCGGCGGTGTTCCCGCATCTGACGGCGCTCGAGAACGTCCGGGTAGCCTTGCAGCGCCAGCACGGCGCCTCCTTCGATTTCTGGCGCTCCAAGTCGGTATTGAACCGCTTCAATCCCAAGGCGCGCGAACTGCTCCACGATGTCGGCTTGAGCGAGTTCGCCGATACGCCGGCCGTGGAGATGCCCTATGGCCGCAAGCGCGCGCTGGAGATCGCCACCACGCTGGCGCTCGATCCGGAAATGATGCTGCTGGACGAGCCGATGGCCGGCATGGGGCACGAGGACATCGACAAGATTTCCGCGCTGATCAAGCGCATCTCGGAAAAATACACCATCCTCATGGTCGAGCATAATTTGAACGTGGTCGCCAATCTCTCGGACATCATCACCGTTTTGACGCGAGGGCAGGTGCTCGCCGAAGGCAATTATGCCGAGCTCACCAAGGACGCGCGCGTCAAGGAAGCCTATCTGGGAGCCGGTCATGCCTGAGGTGCGAACGGCAGCGAGGCCTGCTGCGCAGGCGAGCGATGCGCAGGTATTGTCGGTGAGGGACTTGCAGGCCTGGTACGGCGAATCGCACATCCTGCACGGCATCAATTTTCACGTGAACGAAGGCGAGGTGGTCACGCTGCTCGGGCGCAATGGCGCCGGCAAGACCACCACGCTGAAGTCGGTGATGGGAATCATCGGCAAGCGCTCCGGTTCGGTGCAGTTCAACGGCAAGGAAATCTCCCGGGCCTCGTCCGACAGGATCGCGCGGCTCGGCGTCGCCTTCTGCCCGGAAGAGCGTGGCATCTTCGCAAGCCTGGATGTGCGCGAGAACCTGCTGCTGCCGCCGATCGTCTCCAGCGGCGGTCTCTCGCTCGAGCAGATCTTCGAGCTGTTCCCGAACCTGAAGGACCGGCTCAACAGCCAGGGCACCAAGCTTTCGGGCGGCGAGCAGCAGATGCTGGCGATCGCGCGGATCCTGCGCACCGGCGCGCGCTTCCTCATGCTGGACGAACCGACCGAAGGCCTCGCGCCCGTCATCATCCAGCAGATCGGGCACACCATTGCGCGGCTGAAGAAAGAAGGATTCACCATCCTTCTCGTCGAGCAGAACTTCCGCTTCGCCTCTACCGTGGCGGACCGGTACTACGTCGTCGAGCACGGCAAGGTCATCGACGGCTTTGCCAACGCGGAGCTCGAGGCCAACATGGACAAGCTCCACGCCTATCTCGGCGTTTAACACCCAAAGGGAATGCGTAATGAAGAATGCATTTCGGCGCTCCTGCTCGGCTCCGTGCTGTCATCGTCGGCGTCGGGCCTTGCGCTGGCGCAGGACAAAAGCAAGTGTGCCCTTCTGAAGAAGCAACTATCATGGCCCACCGGCCTTCGAGCGGGCGGGCCGAACCCTGGCGAAAGATCGATCGATGCAAGCCCTTTACGCGCAGCTTCTGGTAGGACTGATCAACGGCTCGTTCTACGCGCTGCTCAGCCTAGGCCTGGCCGTGATCTTCGGCATGCTCAACATCATCAATTTTGCTCACGGCGCGCTCTATATGATGGGCGCGTTCTGCGCCTATTTCCTGCTCAACCTCGCGGGCATCGGCTACTGGTGGGCGCTGATCATCGCGCCGATCGCAGTCGGCATTTTCGGCATGATCCTGGAACGGACCATGCTGCAATGGCTGACCGGGCTCGACCATCTTTATGGTCTCTTGCTCACCTTCGGCATCGCGCTGATCGTCCAGGGCGTGTTCCAGAACTATTTCGGCTCGTCCGGTCTACCCTATGCCATCCCCGATTATCCGCAGATCGGCGACTGGCGCGGGCTGCAGGGCGGCATCAATCTCGGCTTCATGTTCCTGCCGATCTACCGCGGCTGGGTGGTAATCTTCTCGCTGGTAGTGTGCATCGCCACCTGGTTCCTGATCGAGAAGACGCGGCTTGGCGCCTATTTGCGCGCCGCAACCGAAAACCCGACGCTGGTGCGCGCCTTCGGCATCAATGTGCCGCGGATGATCACGCTGACCTACGGCCTGGGCGTCGGCCTTGCTGCGCTGGCTGGCGTGCTGTCGGCGCCGATCAACCAGGTCCGCCCGCTGATGGGCGCCGACCTCATCATCGTCGTGTTCGCCGTGGTCGTGATCGGCGGGATGGGGTCGATCATGGGCTCCATCATCACGGGCTTTGCGCTCGGGGTGATCGAGGGCCTGACCAAATATTTCTACCCCGAAGCCTCCAACACCGTGGTGTTCGTGCTGATGGTGCTGGTGCTGCTGGTGAAGCCAACGGGACTGACTGGACGGGCGGCCTGACATGAGCACATTGACCGACGACACCCTGCCGTCAACCCCGCGCGCCATGCGCGATGAGATGGTCGTCTTCGTGGCGATGGCCGCGCTGCTCGCCATGGTTCCGGCGAGCGGCATCTATCCGTTCTTCGTGATGCAGGCGCTGTGCTTCGCGCTGCTGGCGTGCGCCTTCAACCTGCTGATCGGCTTCGGCGGCCTGCTCTCGTTCGGCCATGCGATGTTCCTGGGCACGGCCGGCTATGTCACGGCTCATCTGGTCAAGGTCGGCAGGATCGACCTTCCGTTCTGGTATGGGCACTGGATCACGATTCCGCTGCCGCCATTGTCGCCGGAACTCGGCATCCTCGGCGGCACGCTTGCGGCATGCGCGCTCAGCGTCGTCACCGGCTACATTTCGATCCGCCGCCAGGGCATCTATTTCGCGATGATCACGCTCGCGTTGTCGCAGCTGATCTACTTCATCTATCTGCAGACGCCGTTCACCCATGGCGAGGACGGCATCCAGGGCATTCCGCAGGGCAAGCTGTTCTGGTTCATCGATCTCTCCAAGCCGACGGTCCTTTACTATGTCGTGCTCGTCGGATTCCTCGCCGGCTTCCTCTTGATCTTCCGCGCCATCAACTCGCCATTCGGCGAGGTGCTGAAGTCGATCCGCGAAAACGAACAACGCGCGATCTCGCTCGGTTACAAGACCGACCAGTACAAGTTCTTGGCCTTCGTCCTGTCCGGCACGCTCGCGGGGCTTGCCGGATCGCTGAAGGTGTTCGTGGCGCAAAACGCCTCGCTTACCGACGTGCACTGGACCATGTCCGGCGAAATCGTGCTGATGACGCTGGTGGGCGGCCTCGGCACCATCTTCGGTCCGGTCGTGGGAGCCTTCGTCATCATCGCCATGCAGCAATATCTGGCCGGCTTCGGACAGTGGGTGACGGTGATCCAGGGCGTAATATTCGTCGCCTGCGTGCTGACCTTCCGGCGCGGCATCGTCGGCGAAATCGGCCATTACTTCCGAAGATCGCTCTAAAACTTCGGAAGATCGCTCTAAACTTCGGTTTTCAGAGCATTTTTGCTGTCACAAAGTGGTGGAAGACCCGGTTCCGGGCGCCGCCACGGGAAGTCTTTTGCCCAAATCCGGTCTATGACACTTTTATGACAGGGCGTTACCCCTAGCGCCGAGAGGCGTTACGCCCCCTGCATTCACAATGGACTGACCCATGCTGCGCTGGTTTCGTGCCTTTCTTCCGAAAGAGGAACGGTTCTTCGAACTTTTCGCCCGCCATGCCGATACCGTCGTCAAGGGCGCACAGGCCTTGCAGGACATGCTGCGCGGGGGCGACGAAACGCCGGTCTACTGTCAGCGGGTCAGCCAGTTCGAGAACGATGCCGACGGCATCACGCGTGAAGTGCTGACGGCGGTGCGGCGGACCTTCATCACCCCGTTCGACCGCGGCGACATCAAGAACCTGATCACGTCGATGGACGACGCGATCGACCAGATGCAGCAGACGGCAAAGGCCGTCATGCTGTTCGAGGTGCGACAGTTCGAGCCGCCGATGCGCGAGATGGGGCAGTTGATCGTGGAATGCGCCAACCTGGTGCAAAAGGCGCTCCCGCTCCTGAACTCGATCGGCGACAACGTTGCGCTGCTGACCGCGATCACCGAGGAACTCGGGAAGCTGGAGGGCCGGGTCGACGACCTCCACGACATCGGCATGAAGGAGCTCTTTCTCAAGCACCGAAACGCCAACGCCATGGATTTCATCGTCGGCGTGGAGATCTACGACCATCTCGAGAAGGTCGCCGACCGCTTCGATGACGTCGCCAACGAGATCAACAGCATCGTCATCGAACAGGTCTAGGGCAGGAGCCGCTCCGTGGACGCCTCGTTGGCTTTTCCCATTCTGGTCGGGCTGATCGCTGTCGCGCTACTGTTCGATTTCCTGAACGGCTTGCATGACGCTGCCAACTCCATCGCGACCATCGTCTCGACCCGGGTGTTGCGGCCGCAATATGCGGTGTTCTGGGCGGCGTTCTTCAACTTCATCGCCTTCCTGGTGTTCGGTCTTCACGTTGCCAATACCGTCGGCACCGGCATCGTCGAGCCGAGCGTGGTGGATGCCAGCGTGATCTTCGCCGCCCTGGTCGGAGCCATCGTCTGGAACGTGGTGACCTGGGCCCTCGGCATTCCCTCGTCAAGCTCCCATGCCCTGATCGGTGGTCTTGTCGGTGCGGGTGTCGCCAAAGCCGGCATTCTGGCGGTGGTGTGGAGCGGATTGACCAAGACGCTGCTTGCCATCGTGCTGTCGCCGCTGGTCGGATTTCTTTTGGCGCTGGTGCTGGTTGCGGTCGTGTCGTGGCTGGCGGTGCGCTCGACGCCTTTTGCGGTGGATCGCGCCTTCCGCATCCTGCAATTCGTCTCCGCCTCGCTCTATTCGCTCGGCCACGGCGGCAACGACGCCCAGAAGACGATGGGCATCATTGCGGTGCTGCTTTTCTCGCAAGGCCATTTCGGTGACGAGTTTTACGTGCCGTTCTGGGTCGTGATCTCCTGTCAGGCCGCGATGGCGCTGGGGACGCTGATGGGGGGCTGGCGCATCGTGCGCACCATGGGCCTGCGCATCACCAAGCTGACGCCCATGCAGGGCTTTTGCGCCGAGACCGGCGGCGCGGCTACGCTGTTCATGGCGACCTTTCTCGGCGTGCCGGTCTCGACCACGCACACCATCACCGGCTCTATCGTCGGCGTCGGTGCCTCGCGGCGCATGTCGGCCGTCCGCTGGAACGTAGCCAGTTCGATCGTCTATGCATGGGTGATCACCATCCCCGCCACCGCGCTGGTCGCGGCCGCGACCTATTGGGCGGTGCAGCTGCTACGCTGATCAGGCCACGAACTTCAGCCCGACAATTCCGGCGACGATCAAACCGATGCAGGCCAGCCGAAGCACGGTCGCGGGATCGCCGAGCAGGATGATGCCGAGGATCGCGGTTCCGACCGCGCCGATGCCGGTCCACACCGCATAGGCGGTTCCGATCGGCAGCGTCTTCACGGCCAGTCCCAAGAGGATGATGCTGCCTGCCATGCAGGTGAGCGTCAGCACGGACGGCACCAGCCGGGTAAACCCCTCCGTGTATTTGAGGCCGATCGCCCAGCCGATTTCCATCAGGCCGGCCACGAACAGGATCGTCCACGCCACGACACACCCTCCCGATAAGGCAGGGTCGTCCCCGCGAGAATGATGGCTGAGGGGGAGGTCGTCCTCCCCGCCGGAAAATATGGGGATGCTATTTGCGGCCTGCAAGGCGCGAGAATCGCCCTTGATTGGACGCGTTTTCCCTGCCAAACGCTCGGCCGATGTCCGACATTGCCATCACCACCGAGTCGCCGTCTGCGTCGCCGCTTGCCCGTGAAGTGGCGCGGC
>JAEZEU010000017.1 GCA_023432885.1 Pseudomonadota bacterium
TACATCGTCATGGCAGTCTCCTCGATCACCGCTATAAGCCTAGCGCAAACGGCCTCGTCCCGGAACAGCCGTTCGCACGCGACAACCCCAGGCGGCGCGCGTCTGCCGCGCACCCGCCGCTGCGACGACTGAATCCGGAACTTGCCCCGCCGCCTCGTTTCGCCACATGCCTGCCACATGCGTGAATCCGGAACTGTCGTATCCATGCCATCGCAAAGCACGGGTTAACCGCATTGTCTCTTAAAACACGCCACAATTTGCGTTGCATAAATGTCTGGTGTTTAGGCAGGTGACTCACAGCGCGGGAAAATCGGCGGCGGCCTTCATCGTTCGGAGCGGCCCTATGCGTGTCGCGATCATTGTCGTGGCCGTCGCGCTGGCGTCATCGCCGGCGCTGGCTTCGCCCTCCTGCATGACGCAGAGCGAAGCGCGCGCGAAATTCCCGAAATCGCATCTGTGGTGGCACGGCTCCGAACGCTGCTGGGACGCAACGCCCCCCAACCGGCACCGTCTCGCCCAGCGCAACAAGAACAAGTCAAAGGAAGCAAAGCGGACCTCAACCTCGCGGCAAGCGCAAGCCGCGCGCGAGGAGGCGGAGGAGACAAAGCCGTCGCGCGCTGCGAGCCAGCCGAAATGGCGCGAGGCGATGTCAAGGGCGCGGGCCGAGGACCTGGTCGGCGTCACCGCTTCGGCGCAAGCGGAAGTGAATTTTGCCCCGTCCGTGGCGCCCGCCCCGCCCCGCATCAATTTCGGGGAGCGCTGGGTCGAGGTGGCGCAACGCCTGCCGCCCATCGAAGACAGGGCCGATCCGACCGATCTTGCGGCCGACGCGCGCGCAGGCGAGCCTCTCGTCACGCCCGTTCGCGTCATGCTGACGCTGCTCCTGCTGCTATTGGCGTTCGGCGCGTTCGAACTCATGGTCCGGCGGCCTGCGCGATCGTAGACGGGATTGGCGATCAGGACCCGAGGCGTTTCCAGAGCGAACAGCGGCGTGACCTGCCTTTGATCGGGAATTGGCGGGATTACGCTTTCGCCAACCGTCCCTGCGCAGCTCCGCTGCTCAGGGACGACATGGCGAAGAGAGGCGCCGCGCCGCGCGACCGCCCCCTTACGCCGTCTTGCGCTTCTCGATGATCTGCTTGAAGTCATCGGCGAGGTGGCGGAAGTAGCGCGCCAGCACCTCGTAGAAATCCTGACGGGTCTTGTCCGTCGCCTCGCGAGCCTGCTCCTCGCATTTGGCGGCACGCGCCATGTATTTTTCCAGCTTGGTCTCGAAATCTTCCATGGCCCGCACTCCACGCAACCCCACACACAACCCTCATCCTCCGCGCCGAGGCGCCCAAAAGATGGCGGCGACGGGGAAATTTGGCAGCACGGAGATGGGCAAGAAGTGACTAGCGACCAGGCCCTAGTTGTCTAGTCCCGGCTGGCCGCCTTGAGCCAGATCAATGCCCATTCTGCGCCAGATGCGGATTTTCCGTCAAAGCACCCGTGGAGACGGCGGCCGTCATGCAAGCCCTGCTCAAGGAAATCCGGCACAACCCGCTGCTCTGGATGCTGGTCTTCGTGCCGATCGTGCTGGTAGCCGCTGCCGCCGTGCCGCATTCCCATACGCTGCTGTTCGTGTTGTCCGTGCTGGCCATCGTGCCGCTGGCGGCCCTGCTCAGCCACGCCACCGAAGCGGTCGCCGCCAAGACCGGCGATGCCGTGGGCGGGCTGCTCAACGCCACCCTCGGCAACCTGACGGAGCTCATCATCGCCATTGCCGCTCTGCGCGCGGGCCAGTACACGCTGGTGAAGGCCTCGATTGCAGGCGCGATCGTCACCAATGCGATGTTCATGCTCGGCGCCTGCCTGCTGCTCGGCGGGCTACGCTATCATGTGCAGGAATATAATCGCGCCGGCGCGCGGCTCTCGTCCGGCCTCCTGCTGATGGCGACGGTCGCCCTGCTCGCCCCGTCGGCTGTGGCTGACCTCGATCATCTGCCGCAGAACGGGGCCGTCATTCACAAGCTCAGCGTCGGCATCTCCGTCCTGCTGATCGGCGTATATGCGCTCGGCCTGCTGTTCTCGCTCAAGACGCACAAGGAACTGTTCGCCGGCGCAGAGCATGACGAGGGAAAAGAAGCACACTGGCCGATCGGGTTTGCCGTCGGCACGCTGCTGGTCATCACCGTGCTGGTTGCGCTGGTGAGCGAGATCTTCGTGGAGTCCGTGCAGAAAGCCGGGGAAACTTTCAGAATGAGCCCGGCGTTTGTCGGATTCATCATCGTCTCGCTGGTAGGGGCGGCGGCGGAGTTCGCGGTGGCCTTCAGCGCGGCGCGCAAGAACCGCCTCGACATGAGCGTCAGTATCGCGCTCGGAAGCGCATCGCAGATCGCGCTGTTCGTCGCGCCCGCACTGGTGCTGCTCAGCTATGTCGTAGGACCGATGCCGATGAACCTGCAATTCTGGCCGGGCGCCGTGACCATGATCATGATCTCGACCGTGACCGCGAGCTTCATCACCGGCAGCGGGCGCTCGGCATGGTTCGTCGGCGCCCTGCTCATCTTCATCTACGCAATATTTGCGCTGACGCTCTATGTGGTGCCGCCGCCCGGCCAGGGAGCGGGGTGACGGCAAAGACGGCGCGACGCGCCTGGCGGTCAGCCCTGTGTGGGCCCGCGCATCATCTTCATGGCGGCTTCGATGTGACGCCACTCGCGGGCTTCATCGTCTTCACCCTTGCTCTCGCAGGCTACCGCCTGTTCCGCGGCTTTGGCGATCGCGGCCTGGCCGTGCTGCTCGTACATCTGGCGGGCGACGGTGTGGATCTGGGTTTGCGACATCATGACGTGGCTCCCTTATTGGCTTTCAGAGAACCGCCGGGCCGCCATTTGCGTTCCGCGTGGTGCGCGGCGCGGTTCCCGGGCGTCAGATGCAAGTTCCGGGACACGCAGACCATGACCGTCCCTCGCAGGCCTGCGCCCGCTGCAACGGCAGCCCGATCGAACCGGTGGGGCAGCGAGCCTGCGTTCAGGCGACGTCGGCCTTGTTTTCCGGCGCATCGGCCGCCAGTGCATCGAGATCGACCAGCCGCGGATCATCGTCGCTGACCTCGGCTTGCGCTGCGCCATTGCCGTGGACGTGCATCAGCGTCTGCACGCGCCGCGCATTCATGTGATCGACATGCTGATGACGCAGCGCGATCGGCAGCAGATATTTCGGCAGCCCGACCGCCGCGAAGGCCGGCACCCGCTTCAGCTCGGCGCCTTCGCGCCATTGCAGCGGGCTCAGCGTGTAGATCAGTTGCCGCTGGATATCAGACAGCGTCGGCTTCTCGGGTTCTGCCGCGGCGCTTTGCCCGGCATTGGCATTGCCGCTTCGCGTGCTCGCCGCCGCCGAGCGCAACTCCCAGCAAATCAGCTCCACCGCCGACAGCACCTCGCTGCGCACGGCATCGATGCTCGCGGAGAACTGTGCCGCCTGCGGAATGGACAGAGTGCTGTTGCCGGCGGCCGCGAGCAGTCCGGCCGCGCCCGCGTCAAATCCCGGTGCCGCCTTTTCGATCGCGGCGGCCATCGCCTCGATCGCGTCGGCCATGCGATCGCGATCGCGCTGGGCTCGCGCTTCCGCCAGCGCCCGCTCGGTCGAGACCAGTTGCTCGTCGAGTTCGGCAAGCTCAGCGCGCAGCGTCTTGGCGCGCTCCTCGACGGCGCGCAGATCAGCTTCGGCACGCGCCAGCTTTGCATCGGCGGCCCCCGCGACGGCCAGCTTTTCAGCGACCTTGCGCTTGTCGGTCACGATGGCGTCAGCAGCACTCAATTTGGCGGCGAGCTTCAGCCGCGCGGTCTGCCTTTCCCGCAAGGCATTCTCGAACCGCTCGACCGGGCCCGGTTCACGCCTGAAGAACGACATCTCCTCGCGCCTGAAGAATGACATTTCACACCCCCGCCATTTCGGGAAAATTCCGTGCCGAATCAGTCGGCTGCTGCATTCGGCGGAAGTCTACTGGAAACTTGGCTCAGATTGCGGCCCACCGGCCCAAACGGCCTGTGGAAGCAGCCATTTTGACCCAGGCGCTTGGCTGCGCGCCGCATCGGGGGTTCGTGAACGGTATTTCGTCGCAGTCCCCGTCACGAAACAGCACGGCGAGGCGACGAAACCATTTTGCCCCAGCCAGAAAGACGTCCTGCAACATCCGCCTCGTACCCTTGCCGCCAGTGATCAAACGATGAGGTTCGATCATGCAGGCGCTTCTCAATACGCTGTACCGCTTTTACGTGGTGATGCGGCTCCAGGAGATACGTCGCCGCCGGATTGCCGCCTGAAGCCGAAAGGACTTTCAGCGCAGTCGCTGAGAGGAGAATGTGAATGCTCGAAGTCGATCACTACCGCTTTCAAGCCGACCGCGCCCGCCGCATGGCGGATCGTGTCAGCGATGCTCTGGTGCGCGAGAAGCTTCTGGAAATGGCGAGTGAGTTCGGCCGCTACGCCGCCCTGATCGAGGCCAAGGCGCGCGAGGGGCTGCAAACCGCAACCAGCTGAGCGCTGCATGGCTCGCGCCGGCGAGATCGAAAGTTCCCCTCGGTATTCCCTGCCAAGTTCCCTCGGCCCCAGACTCTCCATGCCCTGGCCTTGCTTCCGTCAAACCCGGCTGGACACGTGCCAACCGGCAGAGTGGACAACAAGCAAGGGGATTTGCGGATGCCTTCCACGCTGAAAAGAATTGATGACCCGCACGATGCGCCGATCGCACCCGACATCGTTCCGGGAGACTGGGCCGGTTGCGTGCCGGCAAAACCCGCAAGCGATGCGGCCAGCCGCGAAAGGCTTTTCGAGGAAATCCGCCACGCCGCGGAGACCGCCGCGCCCAAGGTCGACAACACGTTCCGCGCCAGTGACGTCAACGACATCCCCGCGCTGAAAGACAAGGCGAGATCGCGCGTCTGGATCAAGCGCGGCCTCACCGTGTTTGTGCTCGCGCTGTTTAGCGCGTTGGCCGGCGCCGTCTGGAAACATCACGGCGCGGCGGCGACGCAGACGCTGGCGGATTTGGTACCTTTGCCGGGCGTAAGCGCATCGCCCGAGGCGGAGACGCCCGCCGAGCCGGCCGCACAAGCTGCACCGGAACAGCAGGCGATGACCCCGCAGCCGGCAGAGCCGCCGGCCGCCATCACGGCGCTGCCGCCCGAAGCCGAACAACAGATCCAGTCGATGGCGCGCGATATCACCACCATGGGCGAGCAGATCGAGCAGCTCAAGGCAACCATCGAGACGCTCAAGGCCAACCAGCAGGCTGCCGCCGCGCCGCCGCCGGTCGTGCGCGCCCCCGCTGCGCCGCCGAAGCCGAAAGTCAGCGCGCTCCCGCAGCGCCCGGTGCCGGCGCCTCACCCGCCGCGCCCGACCTATCCGCCCGCGATGCAGGCTGCGGCCACGCCCCCGCCACCGGCGCCTGCATCAGCCTACCCGCCGCCGCAGCCTTATCCTGCGCCGCCCCAGGCAACGACCCAGCCGAACGGCGAGCCGATCGTGCGACCGCCCATGCCGATGCCGCTGTCCGACCGGTACTAGAAATCTAGCGATGTCGGCTCGAACCAGTTGGTCAGCGAGAGCCCGCCGTCGACGGTGAACGCCGCGCCGGTCACGTAAGCGGAGATCTTGTTTGAGAGCACCGCGAGCGCCATCGGCGCCAGATCCGCGGCCGCCCCGATGCGGCCGAGCGGAATATGCTTTGCGAGCGACGGATCGGCGACAAAGCCGCCGGCCGCGATGGCGCCGGGTACCAGCGCGTTGACGCGGATGTGGTAGCGGCCGAGCGTCCTTGCGAGTTCCTTGACCAGCATCGCCATGCCCGCCTTCGTGGTCGAGTAGTGCGGCAGGTTGCGCGGCGTGCCCGCATGCAGCGACGTCAAGAACAGGAACGAGCCGGGCGCCTTCGCCGCGATCAACCGCCGCGAAAGCTCGCGCGCCAGACGAAAGCCGGCCTCGAGATTGACCGCATGCATCTTCCGCCACGTCTCATCGCTGACGGCGAAGGCATGGTCCGCCTCGCGCCGCGGCGGCGAGGCCGAATGGACGAAATGCGTAACCTGCCCGACCGCGCCGCTTGCATGCGCGAGCAGCGCGTCGCAGGCGGCGCGCTCGGCCAGATCGCCGGTCCACCCCGTCGCCAACTCGGGCCGCGGCGATGATTTGACGGCCTCGGCGACGCGCTCCGCGCTGATGTCGGCAAACACCGTGCGCACGCCCTCGCCCACCAGCGCCTGCGCGACCGCCCGGCCAATGCCGTTGCCCGCACCGGTAACCAGCGCCGCCTCGCGCGCCGGGTCGAAGGGATTTTGCAGCAGGCTCATGGAAACTCCTCAGCCGAAGGGCGACCGCCTCGGCCAAAAATCACCACAATCCTTTTCCCGAATAAAGCGGATTCGAAAGGAGGATTGAAAATGCGAATGGCAAAACCGACCTTCATTGCTCTTATGGCGCTTGCCTTGTTCGCAACGCCAGTCTTCGCCAAGAACACGAAAGCGAAGGTCGCCGATACTGGAGAGGATGCATCGCCAACTTGCTCCTCCTATCAGCTCGGCCCCGACGGCAACTGGGAGCCGCTCCCCTGCCAGGAGCTGGGCCCCCGTTCATCGTCGCAACAACACCGCACGCCAAGCAAGTCTCAGGATGACGAAGCGCGCTGAAGCATAATCCCCGGGCGCGAGGCGGCGGCTCACGCGATAAGGCCCGAGCGAAGCTTAGCCGATCTCAATAAGGCGGTTTCTTACGCGCGCGCTGGGCCTTCGCCGCTTCCACCCACCAGGTGAAATCGTCGGCAAAGCGCGGGAAGGCGCGCGACAGCGCGTTGCCGCCCTCACCGATCGGCTTGCCGTCCTCCGACAGCGTCTGCGCGATCGGCCCTATCGAGATGGTGGAGGACACCACCACCATGCCCATCTCCGAGAGCGTGCCGTGCCAGATCAAGGCGGCGCGCGCGCCGGAAATGCGGCCGGCCGAATAGCTCGCGATCGCCGCCGGCCGCCAGAACCATTCCTCCAGAAAATGATCGGTAAGATTCTTCAGCCCCGGCTGCATGCCCCAATTGTATTCGCCGGTAATGAAAACGAATCCGTCCGCATCACGGATCTTTCCGGCAAGCGCTTCCTGCGCCGCCGGCGCCTCGCCTTTCCGGTACTCCTTGTACATGCGGTCGAGCATCGGAAGGTTCACTTCCTTGGCGTCGATCAGTTCGACATCGTCGCCGCGCCCGCGCAATCCCTCCACCACGAATTGCGCGAGGCGAATGCCCATTCGATCGGAGCGATAGGAGCCGTAGAGGATCAGGATGCGATTGCCCATGAAACCACATTACCACATTGCCAAAATCCCGGCATCACAGTCCCTGTGACCGGGATGACACGCTACGACGTCAACCGGATTTGACCGCCCTTTCGCACTCTTCTCGCCGCATTCTTCCGGCTTGTTGCCGGGCGAGACGGAGGGGAGTTCATATGAAACGGCAGATCGCGATCGTAGCAATGGCCATGCTGGCCTCAACCGCAGCGGTCGCAGGCGAGCGTGCGACAAGTGCGGCGCTGGGCGCGGTATCCGGCGCCGTGGTGCTCGGCCCGGTCGGCGCCGTCGCAGGCGCGTTCATCGGCTACACCGCCGGTCCTTCGATGTCGCGCGCCTGGGGTGTGCGCGGCGGCCGCTCGTCCGCGCGACAGCCGCGCCGGACAGCGAACAACAATGCGCGGTCCTATCGCGAAAGCCGGGCCGCCATGCACGATCCTGCTGCTGCCGCGCCGGCCGCAGCGCCCCCGCCGAGGACGGCAGCCAAGGCGCCGCCGGTGCAGCCGCTGGAATAAGAACGCACTCAGCGCGGGGGCTGTTGCGGATATACCACCGAGCGGTCGTCCATCATCTGGTCCGGAAGCTTGCTGCTATCGGTTGCGTGCGCCAGCTCCTGCACACCGGGCATCATCGCCGTTTTCGCGGCGTCATCGCTCGCAATCGAGTGGGACCGCAATACGGTGGTCGCGGCGAACAATCCGACGGCTACAAGTCCTGAAACAATGAAGCGCATCATGGCCAATCTCCGTGAGATGGGAGCCCCTGCCGTGGTCGCAGCGCTTGATTAGAACCAGTCGCGGATTCGGCCTGTGAGATGCCCCACATCTCGCAGGCAAGTGATGATCGAAACCGGCGGCGCGGGCGGTGCCGTCATTGCGGGCCAACCGGTCGCGAACGCGCGCCCGATAACAGGGCAGCGAAGCAATTCATCCATACGCGCGCGGCAATGTGGATCGCTTCCGTATTTGCGCGTCGCTCCGCGCAACGACGAATTAATGCGGAGCTGCCGTCACAACAGCTTCGCCCGCACGAACAGCGTGCGCAGCGCATTGGTCGCCTGCACGGTCAGCATCGCGTTCGTCGCGGCGCGCTGCAGCGACAGCAGCGCCTCCTCATGCAGCGCGCGGAATTCCATCCATTCAATCGCGCTGAGACTGGTGATGAACCGGAAGGCCTGTCCGACCGTGCCGATCGACACGGTCTGGCCGTTGAGCTTGATGCGGAACGTGGTCCTGAGCGGCGTTTCCGACGCCGAGACATCGCGCAACAGCGCGGGATCGGTACGGCTCATGACGGCGCTGGCGAGCGTCGGGACGCGGTGATGGAATCGGTGAGGTTGGGCACCACGACGAGCCGGGTGATCTCGCCGTCGCTATAGGCCTTGAGGAAGCGCTCATAGTCCCGGACCGAGACGCAGCCGTTGGAATCCCCGTTGGGACCCAGCAAATAGCTGTGCACCAGCAGGCCGGTGCGGCCGAGCGTGGACTCGCTGTCGACAGGGTTCATGCGAAGCGCGCGCACGCCATGAAACAGCTTTTCCCGGGGCTTGAGCTCGTAGGTGCCGGGCGGGGTGGCGCCGACCATGCGTTCGCCGACGCTGTCCACCTTGTCCATGCGGCTGCCGAGACCGGAATGCGCTTCCAGCTTCACGCCGTTCGGCAGGTAAACCGCCTGGGCGGAGATGTCGTACACCGCGGTGAAGCTGTCATAACCGAGCGATCCGAGATCGGGGCCGCTGCGGAACAGCCCGTCGCCCGAGGTGAGCGAA
Organism: Pseudomonadota bacterium; assembly: GCA_023432885.1. Lineage (GTDB taxonomy): Bacteria > Pseudomonadota > Alphaproteobacteria > Rhizobiales > Xanthobacteraceae > Bradyrhizobium. The sequence continues at coordinate 9,089 of JAEZEU010000017.1, forward strand.
GCCAGCCTGACGCGGCCGGGGAGGAAGTCGGACAGCTTTTGCAGCAGCGTACGCTGATCGCCTTGGGCGACGTTGTCCGCCGGCGCCGCCGCGCGGCTGGCAACATCAGGCCGCGCATCGGAGGGACGCGCCCGCGGCAATGGCACCGAAGCCGTAGCAGGCTGCGGGGCGGGCTCGTCGGCCACGGCACGCCAGTCCTGCGATTGCATCTGCCGCGCGAGCTGGTCCTTGGCCTGCAGTGCGCGGATATCGGCCACGGCATCTGCTGCCCGATCGAGCGATGACGAGGAGAAGTTGCGGGCCAGCGATTCCGGCGCCGGCGCAGGCAGGAATCGCTCGTCAAAACTGGAGCCGGGCGTGGTGCGCTGCGGGGTGGCGTTGGCCGAAAACAACGCAGCGTCGCCGGGATCGTCGACCCAAGCGGCTGCGGCCGCGCTGACGGCGAACGCTGCCAGCACCGCCGCCAGCGTGCGCGAGGGCAGTGCGCGCCGCTGCGGCCATGGCCGGCCGGCCCTCATCCTGACTTGAACCATCTGGTTCCCCGGACCCCAGCCCCTCGACGGACGCCTATTCCGCGGGGGATTCGTGGACTTTAATTGACAGTATGCGTGCGAGACTTAGGCATATTCGAGACCGACAAAGGTTGCATCCCCGCTCCGGGGCTGGCTAACAGCCACATTTTTTGCCAGACGGGTTCCGGCAGCGGAACGGTCATCTGCCGTTCATGGAAGGGCGGCTAAGACTACAGGGTGCGCCGGGGTGGAGGCCCCTGGGCCGGCACTTCGATGTCCAGCGCGCGAACGGCTTGTTAGGGAGACCCCCATGAAGCGAATGTTTGTTGCTGCAATCGTCGCTACCTTCGCCCTCGGCTCCGCCGCAATGGCGCAGGAGACCTGCGAGACCAAGGCGGTCGGCAAGGACGGCAAGGCCCTGTCCGGCGCCGCCAAGACCTCGTTCATGAAGAAGTGCATGGCCGAATCCTGCGAGGCCAAGGCAGTCGGCTCCGACGGCAAGAAGCTGTCGGGCGCGGCCAAGACCTCCTTCATGAAAAAGTGCGAGCAAGGCGCCTGATCAGTCCCGCATGAAGCGATAGTCGAAGCGGTCGCCGGGGGGCCCGGGGCCCGGCCCCCGCTGGGCCGCGGAAAATGCACCGGCAGGATCAGCGTACCGGTGCCGGCGACCTCCGCAAAGAATTTCCGGCGCGATAATGCAGATTGCCCAGGGTCCCAGTCGGGTCGCGCCGACCACCCGGGCTCGCGGCACTGGATGGCGTGATGCATGAGATCGCCCGCCACGACGGCGCGCTGCCCGCGCGAGAATATGTTCACGCAGCAGTGGCACGGCGAATGCCCCGGCGTCGGCGTCAGCGTGATGAGGTCGTCGAGCGCATAGTCGTCGTCGACCAGCAGCGCCTGCCCGGCCTCGACGACTGCCAGGCAATTGTCAGGAAACACCTTGCCGGGCGGATTGTGGCCCTTGGCGTATTCCGCCTCCCACGCCGCATATTCCCCTTTGTGGAAAATGTACTTGGCGTTCGGGAAGGTCGGCACCCACCGCCCGTCGCGCAGTGTCGTATTCCAGCCGGTGTGGTCGATGTGAAGGTGCGTGCAGAAGACGTAGTCGATCTGCTCGAAGCTGACGCCGAGCGCGAACAGCTCGTGGCGCCAGCGCTCCTTGCCGGGGAAATCGAAGGGCGGCGGATGGTCCTTGTTCTCGCCGGTGCAGGTGTCGACCAGGATGGTATGGCGGGGCGAGCGGACGACGAAGGTCTGATAGGTGATCACCATCAGGCCTGATGCCGAGTCGAACACCTCCGGCTCCATGGTCTTCAGATGGTGCTTGAACACGGCGTCGTCATAGGCCGGGAAGAAATCCTGCGGCCGCCGCCACGGCCCTTCCCGCTCGATGACGGCATCGATAGTGACGTCGCCGATCCTGATCTGCTTCACGGCGCTTCCCCTTTTGTGGAAAGCGTAATCGCTGAGGTTCACGGCAGCAAGGGCGCGATTACGCGCGCCCTTGCCGTTGATATCTCAACTCTTCCATTCCTGAGCCAGCTTGCGTACAGCGGCCGGATCTATCTTGTTCGAGCACCCGACGAACTGGTTGGTGATGAGATCGTCGATCGGCGGGATTTCCTTGAGCAATCCCTCATCCTTGAAAAGCCGCATGTACTTCTGGAAGCCGTCGCGATCGACCTGGCCGAAGTCCTTCTGGCCGTCGGCGTAGGGACGATATCCCTTCACGATGTAATCGATCTCGCGCAGGCCGGCCGCCTCGGCCGCAGCCGGGTCGCCGCCATCCTTGGCCGCCGGATTGACCGACCAGTAAATCTTCAGTGCGGCCTGTGGATTGGCGCGGACGAAGATCATGGCCTTGGTCAGCGAGCGGCTGAGCGAGCACAGGACCTCCGGCTTGTTCTTGATGGTTGCCTCCGAAGCCGCAAAGCCGTTATTGCCGAAATCTCCCAGTGTGGGGTGATGGAAATATCGGAGCGGCAGGCCAATGCGTGCGAGAGCCGCATATTGCGATTCCCACAATGCAATTGCGGCGACACGATCGGACTTCAGGGCCGCGACGGCCTGGTCGAGCACGCCGACCGGAGCCAGCGTGTAGTCCTTACCCTGGGTCGCGCCGACCGACTTCATCATCGAGGCTACCACCGGAACGGCGGCACTGCCCATGTTCGAAACACCGATCGTCTTGCCCTTCAAGTCTGCAACCGATTTGATCGGCGAAGCCTCGGGCACGGCAATATAATAGTTGAGCGGCTTCTGATGCACAAAGAAAATCTTGCCGCGCAGACCCTTCTCGTAACCCAAAATCAACGGCTCTACCGTCAGCACGCCGACGTCGGCATTTCCGGCCGCAACGAGTTGCATAGCGGTCGGGGCATTGGCTGTGTAACGCACGTCGAAGTCGAGATCTTCCTCCGCAAGGAAACCGGCTTTCTCCGCGATATACAAAAGCAACGTCGAGACCGACGGCACCTGCGAGCCGACCTGGAGCACGATCGATTTGCCGCGCGCCTGCGTATCCTGGATGCCGCAAGCCAGCAACAAGGCCACGGCAGATGCGGCTAACCCGCATTTTCCAATCTTCTTCATCATGTTTCCTCCGAGCTAAATCAAAGCTTGACGCTGGTCTCGGACCAGAACGCCACCTTGCGGGACAGCAGGCCGACGCCAACGTTCATTGACAATCCGATGATCGACAGCATCACGAGGACCGAGAACACACCGGTCACATCCATGTTGGCCTGCCGGATGACGAGCAATGCGCCCAGTCCGGACGATGCTCCGAGAAACTCACCGATCACGGCGCCGATCACCGAAAGCACCACCGCGATCCGAAAGCCCGCGATCAGGAACGGCACGGCGTTCGAAAGACGCACCATCCTGAATATCTGCCACCTGGTCGCATCCATCGATTCCATCAGCAGTATCTGGCGGGAGTCGGTGCTCTTGAATCCGGCGACCGCGTTGACCAGGATGGGAAAGAAGCAGATCAGCGCGACAATCAGTATCTTGGATTCGATTCCGAATCCGAACCAGATAATGAGCAGCGGCGCTACCGCGACTTTAGGAATGGTCTGGAGCGTGATGACATAGGGCCACACGATTTCCTCGATCATCGGCACCAGCGCAATGGCGGCGCCAAGCGCGATACCGACGATTGCGCCGGCAGCAAATCCGCACGCAATTTCCGTGATCGTGACGAGCATCTCGCGAAGAACCGCGGCAGATGTCACGTCACTGCCGAACTGCACCAGCAGGCGCGAAGGCGCCGGCAACAGAAAGGGCGGCATCAACCCGGCGCGAACGCTCATCTCCCAGACGACCAGGATCACGAGCAGCAACACGGCGCTGATGATTTTTCCGGTGCTCACTCCAATGCGGCCCGTCCGGCGGCTCGATTTGGCCGCCGGAGCCGAGAATGTGACATCGCGCAAGTTCGTTTCGACCGTCATCTCACATCTCCGATTTCGCCGAGAGAAGATGCCGGATGTGCGTGGCATACGACCCGAATGCAGGGTCTGACATCATTTCCAGAGAGCGCGGGCGCGGCAGATCGATCTTGACATCGTCAAGAATGCGCGAAGGCCGACCGCTCATCACGACCACCCGATCGGACAGGTAGACGGCTTCCGAAATCGAGTGCGTCACGAAGACGATGGTCTTGCCGGTTTGCGACCAGATGGCCTGGAGTTCTTCGGCCATCTGCTCGCGCGTCAGCGCGTCCAGAGCGCCAAACGGCTCGTCCATCAGTAGCAGTTCAGGCTCGCCCGCCAGCGCCCGCGCGATCGCGGCACGCTGCTGCATGCCTCCGGACAATTCGAACGGATATTTCTCCTCGAAACCTTCCAGTCCGACGGTGCGCAGCAGGGCTTTCGCGCGCTTCCGCCCCTCGGTTTTGTCGAGGTGCTTCACGTCGATCGGCAATTCCACATTGGCGAGAATGTTACGCCACGGCAACAGCAGGGACTCCTGAAATACGACGCCGAGCGGCGGCCGCGCTTCATGCTGCCCAATTCCGTGATAGTGGATCTGGCCGGATGATGGCGGCAGCAGCCGGCCGATCATCTTCAGCAACGTGCTCTTGCCGCAGCCTGATGGGCCGACAAGCGAGATGAAGCTGCCGCGCGGAACCTCGAGCGACACCTGCTCGATCGCGTTAATGCTTTCGCCGCTCCGGCTGGCATAGCGCTTGGCAACATTCTCGACACGAACGAACGGCACGCTCCCCGCCGCTGCGCCCTGCCCCGCTTGAACCTCCATGTCCTCGTCCTCGTCCCGCTTCCTCATCAATCGATCACGGCAGTGAAATCGCACATGATGAGAACGTTGCCGGTCTGCGCGTTTTTGGCGCTTATCACACCCGACATTACCAGGTTGCCGATCCGCGACGCCGCGGGGATCGGATCGCCATGCTTGATCCGGCCACCTTGATGCTCTTTCGCACGGCACGCTCCCTGGCTCTCATCGGATGTGATCTACGCCGAAAAGCCGAATAATTTCGCCGGATTGTCGACGAGAATCTTGCGGCGCGTCGCCGCATCGTCGGTGTAGCGATAGAACAGCTCCAGCAAATCCGCGTCGTTGGGCATGTACTCTTCGTGCAACGGGTGCGGCCAATCCGAGCCCCAGATCAGGCGATCCGGATTGGTCTTGATGTACTCCTTGCCGAGCGCTACCGCCTCGTCGAAATGCGGGCGAGTGGAAACGCGGTGCCCGTTCGACATCATCAGCCAGACATTGCCCTGCTTCAGCAATTCGCACATCTTGTTGCAATTGGGATCGCCCGTCCCGCGAACGCGCGCCATGTGGTCGACCACGACCGGCTGGTCCTTGAGGCCCTTGATGGTTTCGACCAGCGGGGAAAGGCCTTCCTCCGGCAGATTGATCTTCAGTACCCATCCAAGCTCCTTGCAACGGGCCGCAGACCTCGCGAACAATTCGGGGCTCGGAATGAGATTGAGCCGCTTTCCGAAAGAGAAGCGCACGCCGCAGACGCCCGCCTTGTCGAGAGCGGCGAGATCGGAGTCGCTCAGCGTGTCGTCGATGACGCCGATCGCCTTGTAGTTGGGACCAAGCGCCTTCAACGCATCCAGAACGATGGCATGGTCGGTGGCGTAAACCGTCGACTGCACGATGATCCCGCGGTCAATGCCAAGCGCCTTGTGCATCTTGCGGGCGGCTTCATAGGTGGCGCCGGCTGAATGGTAGGTTGCGCCCGGCCGGGTCTTGTATCCCTCACCGCTGATATGAAACTGGCTATCGCAACTATTCGGGGGCGGCGCCTCCTTGGGCGCGCGGGTGTTAGGATCAAACGACAGATAATGGCTTCCCGGAGCGTTCATTTTCTTGTCTTTCTTTCGTGGGGCGAGAAATAGCAGGACACCGAACCGAGCGACCCGAAGTCGGCACAGAAGGTGTCGCCGATCCGGGCCTCGACGGGACGAATGAACGAACCGCTGAGCAGGATTTCGCCGGCCTTCATCGTGGCGCCGTGGGCGGCAAACTTGTTGACCAGCCAGGCGATTGCATTGGCGGGATGACCGAGAACGCCCGCCGAGACACCGGTCTCCTCGATCTGTCCATTCCGAAGGCAGAGTCCAGCCACCCAGCGCAGGTCGACGTCCGTCGGACGGAACGGCCGCCCGCCCGTGATCAGCGCCGCATACCCGGCGTTGTCACAGATGCTGTCAACGATCGTGCGAGGCCTTTTCGTGACCGAGTCGATTTTCTCGATACGGGAGTCCAGCAGTTCGATGGCCGGCGTCACATATTCGGTTGCGTTGAGCACGTCGAAGATCGTGCAGTTAGGGCCTCGCAACTCGCTACGCATGACGAAAGCGAGTTCGATCTCGACGCGCGGGGCGCGAAAGATTCCTGCAGGTATCTCGACGCCGTCCTGATAGAGCGTGTCATCCAGGAGCGCGCCATAATCCGGCTCGTCAACCAGCGACGTCGATTGCATCGCTTTCGATGTCAGGCCGATCTTGTGGCCGACGACCTTGGCACCTTCCGCGACCTTCAGATCGACCCAGGCTTCCTGGATGGCGTAGGCATCCTCAAGAACAATCCCCGGGCTGGTGATCGTAAGCGGCCGTATCATCTGGCGTGCGCGGTAGGCCTGCTGGATTTCGCCGGCCAGCCGCCGAACTTCATCCTTGTTCATTGCCATGTGTCAGTTCTTTGCCTTGCCTTGCTTGCTCTGCCAGGCCTTGTATTGCTCGAGCGTCTCGGCGCTTGGCGGGAAATTGCCCTTCAGCGGAGCACCATCCAGCACCCGCCTGGCGATCCATGCCTCCTGCGCATCCTGCTCGACCGCTTCGGTTGCGACTTCGCGGGCGAGGTGCTGTGGAATGATGACGACGCCGTCGCCGTCACCGAACACGATGTCCCCGGGGTAGACAGCGACCCCGCCACAGGAGATCGGCCGGCCATGCTCCAGGGCGTGATGCGCAACGCGATTGACCGGCGGGCTGGGCGCCGCGGCGAAGACGGGAATATCCATGCCGGCAACCTGAACGCTGTCGCGGATGCCGCCATCGGATACGATCCCTGCCCCGCCTCGGATCATCAGGCGCGAAATCAGGATATCGCCGCAGCACGCCGCACGTGTCTCTTCGCGGCAGTCCATGACGAGGACATGGCCTTCCGGAGTCATCTCGAACGCTTCGCGCTGCGTCTCGTTGGGGTCGGGCTTGGCACCGAATCCATCGATATCTTCGCGCGCAGGAATAAAGCGGAGCGTATAGGCAGGCCCTACCATCGGGCGATTGTAGGCCCGCAGCTGCCGAACATCCCGCAGCAGGACATTACGAAAGCCGCGCCGGAACAGGCGCGCGCAAATCGTCGCGGTATTGGTGGACTTGAGGTCCTTGAGTACCGCTGCATCAAGTGCCGTCATTCGCGATACCCGGCAAATGCAGTACGGACGTGCGCAGCCTTCATCCAGAAGCCTCCCTGTCGATGTTTTGTTGCAGCGAACTTGATATTGGATCGCCTCGAAAGCAATTGCGAACTGGCGCCCGATTCCACATAGTGGACTCAATCGCAATTGCTTCCCCGAATGGATCGGCATGGTGGATCGCGCGAGCAGATGGATCGATGAACTTGTTGAAGCCGGTGACCCGCCCAGGGGAACCCAGAGCATCCACCGCGCCTTCCTCGTGCTGCGCGTCGTTTCCATCGGCAAGGAAGGCGGACATGGATTGAACGACATCGCGACGGCAACCGGTTTGACCCGTCCGACAGTGCATCGGGTGCTTGCAGCATTGATGGCGGAGGGAGCCGTCGAACAGCGGCCGAAAACACAGCGCTACCTCGCACCGAAGTACCTTAACGTTTCAGCGGTCCGGCCGACCGCCTCGCCTCTCATGAATGCGGCGAACCCGTTCCTGGATGAGGCTGTCGAGAAGATTGGCGACACCGTTTCGCTCACCTTGCGGAGTGGATTCGAAACCATTTGCGTGGCGCGTCGCCTTGGCAGCTATCCCATCCAGATCCTGTCGCTTGGTGTCGGTGTGCGGCGCCCGATCGGAATCAGCGCCTCCGGCATTGCGCTGTTGTCCAGCCTGTCTCCCGCCGGCGCGCGCAAGATCCTGACAAAGAACCAGGCGCATCTGCGGGCGAACGGTACTAATGTCCGGGAATCGATGCAGTCCGTGGTACGGGCGCGCGAACGAGGATATGCGTTGCGTGAGCGCGGATTGGTTCAGGGCACGAAGGCGGTCTCGATCGCCTTCGGCCGCTATCGCGGCGAGGCGCTCGCAACACTGACCGTGACCGCCATCGCCCATCGTCTGCCGACGTCGCGCGTGATAACCGTAGTCGAGCACCTTCGCGACTGCGCCGCGGGCATCGAGAGCGCTCTGGAAGGCTGAAGCGGTGCGGGGATATCAGCTTCGCAGGCCCGGCGCTTCCTGGCCGGTGCGCTCGACATATTCGGTGTAGCCGCCGCCATACTGGTGGATGCCTTCCGGCGTCAGCTCCAGCACGCGGTTGGAGAGCGCAGAGAGGAAATGCCGGTCGTGCGAGACGAACAGCATGGTGCCCTCGAACTCGGCGAGCGCGTTGATCAGCATTTCCTTGGTCGCCATGTCCAGATGGTTGGTCGGCTCGTCCAGCACCAGGAAATTCGGCGGATCGTAGAGCATCTTTGCCATCACCAGCCGCGCCTTCTCGCCGCCCGACAAGACCCGGCACTTCTTCTCGACGTCGTCGCCGGAGAAGCCGAAGCAGCCGGCGAGCGCCCGCAGGCTGCCTTGGCCGGCTTGCGGGAAGGAATCTTCCAGCGACTGGAATACGGTGCGCTCGCCGTCGAGCAAGTCCATCGCGTGCTGGGCGAAGTAGCCCATCTTCACGCTGCCGCCGATCGAGACCGTGCCGTTATCGGGCTCGGTCGAGCCGGCGATGAGCTTCAGCAAGGTCGACTTGCCGGCGCCGTTGACACCCATCACGCACCAGCGTTCGCGGCGGCGGATCATGAAGTCCAGTCCTTCATAGATGCGGCGGCTGCCATAGCTCTTGTGGACGTTTTTCAGGCTTGCCACATCCTCGCCCGAGCGCGGCGCGGGTGCAAATTCGAACGCGATCGTCTGGCGCCGCTTCGGCGGCTCGACGCGCTCGATCTTCTCCAGCTTCTTGACCCGGCTCTGCACCTGCGCGGCATGCGAGGCGCGCGCCTTGAAGCGCTCGATGAACTTGATCTCCTTGGCCAGCATCGCCTGCTGACGTTCGAACTGCGCCTGCTGCTGCTTGTCGGCGAGCGCGCGCTGCTGTTCGTAGAATTCGTAGTTGCCGGAATAGCTGGTGAGCGATCCGCCGTCGATCTCGACGATCTTGTTGGCGATCCGGTTCATGAACTCGCGATCGTGCGAAGTCATGAGCAGAGCGCCCTCGTACCCCTTCAGGAACTGCTCCAGCCAGATCAGGCTTTCGAGATCGAGATGGTTGCTCGGTTCGTCCAGCAGCATCACGTCCGGGCGCATCAGCAGAATACGCGCCAGCGCAACGCGCATCTTCCATCCGCCGGAGAGCTTGCCGACGTCGCCGTCCATCATCTCCTGGCTGAAGCCTAATCCCGCCAGCGCCTCCCGGGCGCGGCCTTCCAGCGCATACCCGTCGAGTTCCTCGAAGCGCGCCTGCACCTCGCCATAGCGCGCGATGATGTCCTCCATCTCGGCTTCCTGCTCGGGATCGGCCATGGCGGCCTCGAGCAGCTTCAGCTCGCTGGCAACGGCGCTGACGGGGCCTGCGCCATCCATCACTTCGGCGACCGCGCTGCGGCCGCTCATCTCGCCGACGTCCTGGCTGAAATAGCCGATGGAGATGCCGCGGTCGGCCGCGACCTGCCCTTCATCGGGCTGGTCCTCGCCGGATATCATGCGGAACAGCGTGCTCTTGCCGGCGCCGTTGGGACCGACGAGGCCGATCTTCTCGCCCTTCTGGAGCGCGGCGGAAGCCTCGATGAAGAGAATCTGGTGGCCGACCTGCTTGGAGACGTTGTCGAGACGGATCATTGCTGCCTGGAGGGAATAGGAGTTGGCGGCCTCTTATTCCATGCGGCGCAGCATTGGAAGCCCGTTCAACTGCATGGAACGTCGGCCTCCGCGACCTTGCCTGGCCGGAAAGACGGACAATACTTCAAGCCGCATTCTTGCGGAGATTTCACGTGCAAACCGTATTGCTCTATCTGGCTGCGCTCGGCGCAGGCGTCTGCGTCGCGGTCCAGCAAGTCCTCAACGGCAGCCTGCGCGTCTCGCTGCAATCGCCGGCGTGGGCCGGTTTCGCGAGCTATCTCGGCGGCCTGCTGACGATGGTCGTCGTGCTGCTCGCGATGCGCGAGCAGATGCCGTCGTGGAAGCTGGTGACGGCGACGCCCTGGTGGGCGTGGAGCGGCGGCGTCCTGGGCGGCATCTTCATCCTGCTGGTCATCCTGCTGCTGCCCTCGCTGGGCGCGGCGACGCTGCTGGCGCTGGTGGTTGCAGGCCAGATGTCAGCCGCCATCGTCATGGACCATCTCGGCGCGTTCGGACTGACGGCCCATTCCGTTTCGATTTCGCGCCTGCTTGGCGTCGCGCTCATCATCGGCGGCGTTGTGCTGATCAAGGACTGACGCGGGTTACGCCTGCCGCATCAACTTCAATGTCGCGGTGAGCCGGAGGCTGCGCTTGCCGGCGAGCGCAATCGCCTCAAGCTCGGCGCCTGTTTCGTGGCAGGTTCCGGAAAATCCGATGCCGACATCGTGGCCGCCGAATACGGGATTCTCGCCCATGGCCGGCGTGTGCTCCTGGTTGAGGATCTCGCCCTTCCAGCGGCCATCGGCCGAACTGTAGGCGCCGAGGTAGTAGAAAAAGGCATCGCCGCCGAGGATGCGGCCATCGAGCAGAAGCATCACGCCGGACAGGCCGCCGTCGATCCCGTCAAGGGCGCGGATGTGGATGGAATAGAGTCCGTTGACGATTCCACCCGGGCCGACTTCGCCGACCGGAGGCAACGCCGACTCATCAAGCTTGGTCAGGTTGGCCCAGAACAGCGCGCCAGGTCGCGGGGCCGCCTCGCCTTCGAAGCGAATCCGCGTGGCGCTTGCCTTGCCGCGCACGCTGATCGCGGCCTTGTCGGTGTCCATCAGCGGCTTATACTGAGGATCGTCGTTGTGACGTTCTGTGACGACCTCGCCGATGACCTCGTCATCCTGGAGTCGATAGGTACCTAGGTGCGCAAAAGCCGAATTGCCGCCCAGCAGCTTGCCTTGATGCAGGCACATGATGCTGCGGCCGAAGGCGTCGTTCACGCCGTATTCAACCTTGTAAAGTCCGTCCAGCAATAAAGTGGCCCCCGGCAAGCCGATCAATCTGCGGGCAGCGGATAGCACCCCGGGGGAAGCCGGTACAACAGGCCTTAATGTCGCTTGAAGTATTGGACGTCGCGCTCATGCTTCTCGGCGGCCGCGCGCGACCCGAAGGTCCCGAGATTGCGACGCTTGCCCGTCTTCGGGTTCACCTTGCGGGAATACAGCCGGTATTCGCCGGATTTCAGCTTGCGGATCATGGCTGGTCTCCTTGTTTGACACATCAACAGGAGCACCACGCCGGTGTTCCGCCGGCTGAAGCGTTCCGGCTGCCTGCGATGCGACGCCCGCTGCGGAGCGATGTGCTCCACGTCGTGCCAGGGCCAGCGCCCCTAATCAAAAGCACAGATTTGTCACCACATTGCCGCGCTTGTCCTTGATGACAAAGGGACAGCGCAGCCGCTCCAGCGCCTTCTTCGCATCCTCATCGCCAAGCGCGGCAGCACGCTCGTAAAAGGCCTTTGCCGCGGAGGAATCCTTCGGCCCGCCACGACCTTCGGCAGCGAACGCGCCCATGCGCTCCAGCGCTGCGGGGTGATTTTGCGCGGCTGCCTTCTCGAACATCGCGCGAGCCGCTGCGTCGTCCTTCGCGCCGCCGGAGCCTTCGGACAGCATCATGCCGAGCTGATACTGGGCTTCCGCATTGGTCTCCGCCGCGCGGCCCAGCAATTCGCGAGCGCGCGCGGGATCGGCCGGCGCGCCAACGCCGCCGAGCGCTGCAAGATTGGAGATGCCGCGGGGATTGCCGGCCTCGGCGGCACGCTGGAGCAGCTTGCGCGCCTGCGCTTCATCCTTTGCGACACCCGCGCCGGTGCCATAGGCGACGCCGAGCTCGACCATTGCTGCGGACGACCCCTTGTCGGCGGCCTTGCGCCAGGCGGCGATCGCCTCCGTCATTTGCGCCTTCGCTGCATAGGCTCGGCCAAGCTGGTACATCGCGCGCCGCTGCGACTTGCCGGCGACCGCGCAATATTTGATGGCGGTCGCGATGTCGGCCGGCGCGACCTCCGCAACGCCCTTCACATCGAGCGGCTTGTCACGGTCAGAGGGATCGGCGGCAAGCCGGTCGCACAGCACGAGATCGGCCGACTGCGCATACGCCGTTGCCGGCGCCACGAACGCTGCAAGCAACAACAGCTGGAGGACCTGCCTCATGCGGCGCAGGTTGCGTTGCAGTGCCGGCAAATGCAAGGCTCGAGCCGTGCCTCGCGCAGCACGGATGTTGCCTCGGCAAGCGCAGGAATTTCAGGAGTTGATCCGGCGGAGTCAAAAGGCGACGGCGCGGGCTTGGGTAAAGCGCCTTCCGTTGTCATAAAACGCAATGATCCGCCACGGCGGTATCACCGTGGCGGATCATCTTGCCTCCCGGGAGCCCCCGCCCCGGGTAGTCTGTCCTCTTAGGCAGCAGCCGACTTGGCTGAGGTCGGCACTTCCGAGATGGTCTTCAGGATCTGCGAAGCGATCTGGTAGGGGTCGCCTTGCGAGTTCGGACGACGGTCTTCGAGGTAGCCCTTGTAGCCGTTGTTCATGAACGAGTGCGGCACGCGGATCGAGGCGCCACGGTCAGCCAGGCCATAGCTGAACTTGTTCCACGGCGCGGTCTCGTGCTTGCCGGTCAGGCGCTTGTCGTTGTCGGGACCATAGACCGCAATGTGGTCCATGAGGTTCTTCTCGAAAGCCCCCATCAGTTTCTCGAAGTACTCCTTGCCGCCGACTTCGCGCATGTACTTGGTCGAGAAGTTGGCGTGCATGCCCGAGCCGTTCCAGTCGGTGTCGCCGAGCGGCTTGCAATGGAATTCGATGTCGATGCCGTGCTTCTCGGTCAGACGCAGCAACAGGTAGCGGGCGATCCACATCTGGTCGGCAGCTGTGCGGGAGCCCTTGCCGAAGATCTGGAATTCCCACTGGCCCTTGGCGACTTCCGCATTGATGCCTTCGTGGTTGATCCCGGCATGCAGGCAGAGGTCGAGATGCTCTTCCACCAACTTGCGGGCGATGTCGCCGACATTCTTGTAGCCGACGCCGGTGTAATACGGGCCCTGCGGCGCCGGATAACCGGAATCAGGGAAGCCGAGCGGACGGCCGTCCTTGTAGAAGAAGTATTCCTGCTCGAAACCGAACCAGGCGTCGGCATCGTCGAGGATGGTGGCGCGCTTGTTGGAGGGATGCGGCGTCTTGCCGTCGGGCATCATGACTTCACACATGACCAGCACACCGTTGGTGCGCGCGCCATCGGGATAGACAGCAACCGGCTTCAGCACGCAGTCGGAGTTGTGGCCTTCGGCCTGCATCGTCGAGGAGCCGTCAAACCCCCAGAGCGGGAGTTGCTCGAGCGTCGGGAACGAAGCGAATTCCTTGATCTGCGTCTTGCCGCGCAAGTTCGGTGTCGGCGTATATCCGTCGAGCCAGATATACTCGAGCTTGTACTTGGTCATTGAGCCTTCCTGTTGATGCGATTGGTGTACCCGGCCACCATCGGCCGGACCTCTCCAAGCAATAAAAATGCCAGCCACTGCACTGCGGTAGGT
>JAEZEU010000061.1 GCA_023432885.1 Pseudomonadota bacterium
GTTCCGCCGGCAGCGACCTGCCCATCAACGACCGCCACATCGCCGATCGCGTCCATCCCGCTGGCGGGATCCACCACCCGGCCGCCACTGATCACCAAGCCGCTCATGTCGTTACTCCCCGGCGCCAGGAACGCGCCAGCCGTTTCGCAGGCAAATAGGCCGGCCGCTTGACGGCCGCTCACGTGCAATAGAGGCAGATTTCCAGGCCGGCAACCACCTCCGCCGATGCGGACGCATTATGCGAATGGCGCTTCATCGCCGCGCGGTCATCTCGCGCCGGAACGGGCCGGGCGGCATGTGGGCCGCTCGATCTCGAACAGTGCGTCGAGCCCCCCTCCGTTCTGACGATCCGGGCCTTGCGGGTTGCCCGCCCCCAATTTCAGTTCTGCAACTGCAAACAGACGATCCACATTGGCGAGCGGCGTACACTTGAAGCTATCAAGCTGCCCTCAGTGGAGAGTTGATGCTGGATGCCAGGGAGAGAGCCGTGCTTTCCGCGAGAGCGCAGGCCGGCGTGGCTTGCGACGATTTTCCGCGACAGGTGGTCGCATTTCTCCGCCTTGATTCCAACTGTCCCGGCTCTAGCTAACAGAAGCTAACAATCGAATCCGGGCCCCTCTGGCGAGGACGCCGCTCAGTCGGCCAACTTCGCGATGTCGGATCACCCATCCTGCGCTGGACGCGTTGGATCGGCCGACCACAGGGCCCAAACATTTGCAATCCCTGATCAGGCGATTCAGAGCTCCGGCGCGCACAAGCAGCTGTGTCGAGGAGCAATTTTATGCCTAGCAGGGAACCGCGTGCCGGTACCCGAGACGAGATCATCGAGCCTTCCGAGCGCGACCTAAGGGCCGCTACCGCCCTTGTGACGGCAGGCGCTCTCGTCGCGATTGCCGACAAGCAGGCGGACACGACGGAACGCAAGGAGACCGTGCGCTACATCGACGATCGGCAGCTCGTGCCAACGATCGCAGGGCTTGACGTTGCCAGATTGTTCGACGAGCGGGTGCGCCGTCTCGAACAGCCGGACTTTGTGAACGTGGCAATCGAGGCGCTTCGGCCTGCATCGGAATTATCTCTCGGGCCGGACATTATCGAACTTGCGGAGCGGGTGGCCGCAGCGGACCGCCACATGCATTCGAGCGAATGGCAGGCGATCAGGCTCATCACGCTGATCACGATGTCCCTTCCGCAGCCGAAAGCGATGGTTCCCTCGCCCGGATCAACCGGAGCTCGATGATCGTCGCAGTGTTGCGGCGCCGATCGTGCGCATTCGTGCGGACGCGCTCCCACATCACCTGATCACAACAAGGAGAAGAGAATGGACCCGACCAAGCTGCTCGACCAATTCCTCGGCGGCAATGCGCAGGGAATGCTGCATCAGACACGTGGCAGGGCCAGCCAGGCTATGGACGCTCTCGGAGGTCTTGGCGGGTTTGCCGGCGGTGCTGCATCCGGCGGTCTTCTGGCGCTGCTGCTCGGCAACAAGAAGGCACGCAAGATGGCAGGCGGCCTGGTCGGCTACGGCGGTGCTGCTGCGCTGGGCGCCCTTGCCTACAAGGCCTACGAGAACTGGAAGCAGGGCCAGAACGCTGCATCGGCACCAGTCGCGACGCCTTCCGAGATCCAGCAGGCCGATCCCGCGTTCCTGCCGACGGCCGCCCCCTCCGCGAACGGCCAACCGTTCGAGCTCGCGCTGATGCGGGCGATGATTGGCGCCGCCAAAGCCGATGGTCATGTTGACGCGGCGGAGCAGAAGCTTCTGTTTGAGCAGGTTGAGAAGCTCGATCTCGATGCCGAGGCGAAAGCCTTTGTCTTCGATGCGCTGGCCAAGCCGATCGACTTAGCGGAGATCGTCGCCGCCGCGCAGAGCCAGGAACAGGCAGCCGAACTCTATCTCGCTTCGCGCCTTGCGATCGATCCAGACCAGGCGGCCGAGAAAGCTTATCTGGAAGCGCTGGCGCATCGGCTGAAGCTGCCGCGTGAGTTGGTCAGCCATCTCGATCGGCAGGCCGTCGCTGCCCTGCCGGCACCCGCATGAGAGTTGAGCTGCAAAAGCCATCGGGAGTGGGAGGTCAGGGCGGAATGAGCATATCCCGGCGCGACTTGATCGCGGGGCTGACGGCAATGGCGGCACTGGGATTCGCGCAATCCGCCAGTGCCGAGACCACGATCTTGCGCGGAACCGTCGATTATCGCGAACACATCACCTTACCGCCCGATGCTACCGTCGTGGTGCAACTCCTCGACGTCTCGGTGGCCGATGCGCCGCCACGGTGATTGCGGAAGACCGCATACGCGGCGTCGCCAGCAGTCCGATTCCCTATCGGCTGTCGTTCGACCGGCGGAAAATCGATCTGGATCACAGCTACGCGCTGCACGCGCGCATTTTCGACGGCGATCGTCTCCTGTTCATCAATACGTCGCATCACGCAGTTTTCGCCGGCGGACGCAACAACACACGTATCCTGGTGCGCCGGGTTGACGCCACATCCGCTCAGTCCCGGTCGGCGGTCGGCAAATGGCTGGCCCGGAATATCCTTGGCGACGGCGTCATGAATCGAGTCCAAACCATCCTCGAAATCGCGCCGGACGGCATCGTTACCGGAACGGCCGGGTGCAATCGCTTTCGCGGCAAGGCCGTCGTCGATGGCGAGCGCATCAGCTTTGGTGAGCTGGTCTCCACGAAAATGGCATGCGCGCCGGCGGCGATGGACCAGGAGCACAAATTCCACCGCGCGCTCGAAGCAACGCATCGCTACAGGATCGATGAAGGGCGCAAGCTCATTCTGCTTGACAACAAAAACAATCAGGTCGCCCTCTTCGCTGAACTGTCAGCGTGATGGAGCGGATTTTTCACGACCAGGGTTGTTTCGTGTCCGGGCCAACCACGCTTGCTGCGCGAGCTATTGCTTCGCCGCGCCGCCTGGTCGGGCCGCAATTCGACGCTCGAGCGACCTAATACCTTCCCTGGCGGAGCTCAGTCAGAAGACTGATCAACCCGACCGCGATCGTCATCACGCCGACCACGATGAACAATACGGGCGTTGCCGAGTACGTGCCCGTCACGATCCAGATGACGCCAGTGGCAAAGATCCCAAGGGAAATAGAATACGCCAGTATGGTATTGATCATGGCGTTACTCCCGCGAGGTGGGACGTCCCGGTCCCGGGCACGCCGGCCGGCCACAGTAAGACCGGCTCGACTTGCCATAAAAGCAGATATCCGGGCCGGCAACCACCTCCGCCGGGGCCGATTCATCAAAACAACCCCATGCAAAGTAGCAGGTGGCCGGGGGACCAAAGAGGCAACTTGACACGTCGGGCAAATCAGCGGCATAATTCCATTATTCCGAAATCGTGAAAAGGCCGCCAACGTACCCCGCAATAGCGCGCGCGTCGGGTGCGATCGCACGGAAATCCTCACCCACATTGAAACTGCACCGGCTCGCCGCGGCGAACGATCGCCTGCGCGCGGCCTAACCGCGCGCCAGCCGCGCGCGCATCAGGGACTGCCGACATGGACACAGCACCGGACCTCGCGACGCCGACGGCGATTGCCGCAACCGGCCAGACCAAAGCTGCCGCAGCCCCGCGGATAAAGCTGTCGTCGCACGGATACGCCATCGACCATCCGGACCAGGAACTCGGCGAACGGCTGATGGCGAATGCGCTCGGGGCCGCCGATCCCGAAGCGATGGACGGCATCCTCCGGCAATTGGTCAAGGCCAGCGTGAATGGCGGGCGTCCCGACGAGGTCAACCTCTCCTTCATGATCTCGATTGTGAAGAGCATTCGCCCCCGGGATTCCGTCGAGGCCATGCTGGTGGCGCAGATGGTTTCCGTTCATGTGATGGCGATGCGATGCGCCCATCACCTCGCCAATGCCGAAGACCTCGCCCAGCACGACAGCGCCGCGCGCGCCTTGGGCAGGCTCGCCCGCACGTTTCCCGCGCAAATCGAGGCGCTCAACCGCTACCGCAGCCATGGCGAGCCCGCCATCACCGTGCAGAACGTGTCGGTGGGGGACGGCGGCAAGGCCATTGTCGGCAACGTGACGCAGCATGCGCGCGTGATCGTATCGGACAAGAAGCCGGCATCCGCAGCGCGGAACGCGCCGAAGGCCTCGCGCTCCGGGCGAGGGCAGGATTGCGCCGACGCCAGGCGGGAAGCACAGGCATGAGCGACCACATCAGGAATACCGGCCCGATGCTGGCGAGCCCGCGTTGCGGCGCCAGAACCCGCTGCGGCGGCGCGTGCCGCGCGCCGGCAACGCGCGGCAAGAAGCGCTGCCGCATGCATGGCGGCGCAGATGGATCCGGCGCGCCAAAGGCAAACCAGAACGCGCGCAAGCACGGCCATTTCACTGGGGATGCCATCGCCGAGCGACGGCAGATTCGGGAGTTGCTGGGTGAAGCGCGGAGGCTGCTGGAGGAGATGAGGTGATTGGCTTTCGCAAACGGCGCGCAAGCAAAAAGAAGGCGATATTGCACTCGCCGTACCCAAGCGGACCGCGTTACCATGAATAGCGCGGTCGATTCGGTCATCGCTGCGGATTTGACTGCCCACCATCGGGGTGGGGAGGATGACGATTGGCGTCCGGAAATGGGTTGGTCGGTTCCAAGGCACTCGAAGAAGCGCGTCAACTGGGCTGGAAAAATGCTCGTTAAAGACGCGCCCAGACTCATTCTTGATGACTATGGCGAGGCCAACGAAGAGTATGAGGCGTGGGTTCAGGAATATTTTGAGGCTTTGGACATCGTTAACAATTGGCGGTCGTCACACAATTTCCCTCTTAACACCTTCCACATCGGCCTAAAGAAACGCGCTCAACAGATTGACCCCACCGCCATCACCGCCCAGCGGATTAAGCGTCTTTCCTCAATCGAATTGAAGCTTAGTCGATTTCCGACCATGACCTTGTCGCAGATGCAAGACATCGGCGGCTGTCGGGCCATTGTGGGCTCGGCAAAGCAGGTTGCCAAGCTCTGTCAGCTTTATGACGAGAGCGGGCTGAAGCACATCCCGGCCCAACGGGACAATTACATCGACACTCCGAAGGAGTCCGGCTATCGCGGCGTCCACCTGATTTACAAGTATCATTCAGACAGACGGCAGGATTACAACTCGCTCAAAATCGAGATGCAGTTGCGATCAAGATTGCAGCACGCTTGGGCGACCGCAGTTGAAATTGTCGGGGCGTTCGTCAAGCAGGCTCTTAAATCGAGCATGGGTGAACAGGAATGGCTCCGGTTTTTCGCTCTTATGGGCGGAGCCTTGGCCTTCAGGGAAGATACTGCGCCTGTGCCAGGCGTCCCAAATATCTATTCCGAATTGGTCTCTGAAATAAGAGACCATTCAAAAAGTCTAGAGGTTGTTAGTCGCCTACAGGCTTTCGCCGCGTCACTAAAGCACTATGAAGGCGCACCGTCGAAAAACAACCACTACTTTTTGCTTGAAGTTAATCATCAGACAAAGATGTTGAATGTCGTCGGCTTCAAAAAGGAAGAGTCCGACAAAGCTACCGCGAAGTATCTGGAAGTGGAAAAAAAGATCAAAGGCCAGCCAAGCGCCGATGCCGTATTAGTTTCTGTGGATTCCATGAACTCGCTGCGACAGGCCTATCCAAATTACTTCCTCGATGCCGGCGTCTTTCTGAACGCACTGCAATCTGTGCTGGCGCCCAGAAAGGGCCTGGCGCGGCGCGCCTAGCGAGTCGGTTTTATAATCTTCTTGAAGATCCGCTCGAAGTTCTCTCCGCTTCCGTCGGGCTCAACTTCGCCTCTCCGCTTGAGGATGAAAACCTCGCAGCGCCGCATCACTTCGCCACATCCTGCCTGCCTCTCTCTCAAGATCGCGGAGATTGGTGCGACGACGGTCGAAAGGGATATCCTCGTAGCGCGGTCGGTGCGGCTTCAGCCGCCTTGCTGGAAGCGGAGCAGCGGGACGTCAAAGGCGCTAGAATGCGCTGTAGCCGCCGTCGATGACGATACAATCCGCCGTGTGATAGGACGACGCCCGGCTCATGAGATAAACGGCGATACCGGCGAAATCGTCCGGCTTGCCAAACCGGCGCATGGGAATTCGCGGTACGGCGGCGCTCATAAACTTGTCGTTAGCCTGCAGGCCGCCCGTCATGTCCGTATCAATCCAGCCGGGAAGAATTGCATTGGCCGTAATCCCGTAGCGGGCATGCTCGACCGCAAGTCCCCTGACGAGCGAGTTGAGCGCCGCCTTCGTCGCCGCATAATGTTCGTTGCGCGCAGTGCCAAACAACGCCGCCATGCTGGAAGTGGCAATCAGGCGGCCGAAGCCGTCGCCACCGGCGGCCCGCTCGACCATATGCCTGACGATCGGCTGAAACGTATGAAAAACGCCGTCCAGATTGACGCAAACATCTGTCGCCACTCCTCCGCGGTTCTGTCGACAAAGGCCGCACGCCCGCCACCGCCGATGCCCGCATTGGCGAAGCAGCCATCGATGCGGCCAAAGTGTTCCAGCGTTTGCAGGGTCGCCTGCCCGGCCTGATGGCGATCCGAGACGTCGCAGGCGATCGCCATCACGCGCCCGCCTCGCGACTTTATGGCCGCCTCGGCCTGCGCATTTTTCTCTTCGTTACGGCCCCAGATCGATACCGCGCACCCTTCCGCGGCGAGCGCCTTCGCTATCGCCAAGCCGATACCACCATTGCCGCCCGTGACAACGGCTACGCGATTATCGAGATCGAATAGCGACATCAGAAATCTCCGAATCCGGAACCATGCCGGCCAGCTTGCAGGCGGCAAGCTCGCGCATCCCCAAGCCGGCCAGGCATTGGCGAGGCTCCGGCAGAACGAGGCCGCGCCCGCTCCCGGACTGTCGGGGAGCAGGCGCGGACCGCCATCCTTCCTTATTGGGTTTTCGTCACGAGGGGGCAGCGCGACTTTGCCAGCGGCTGGAAGGCATCGTCGCCTTTCACGATGCCCACCGTCTTGTAGTAGTCGAACGGCTCTTTCGACTCGGCGGGCGTCTTGACCTGGAAGACATACATGTCGTGGACCAGCCGCCCGTCAGCGCGGATCTTTCCGTCACGAACAACTGCGTCGTCGATCTGCATCGACTTCAGCGTCTTCATGACTTTCTCGGTGTCATCGGTCCCCGCCTTTTCAACCGCTTTCAGGTAGTTGAGAACGGCCGAATAGGTGCCCGCGGGGAGCGAACCCGGCATCGACCTGGTCTTTGCCTTGAACTTCTCGGCGAAGCCGCGCGCTCTCTCGTCCTGATTCCAGTAGAAGCCCTCCGTCAGGTAAAGCCCCTGAGCCTGATCCAGCCCCATCCCGTGCACGGTGCTGAGATACATCACCAGCGGCGCAACATATTGCGTGGGCGTCACGCCGAATTCCCGCGCCTGCTTCACCGCATTCACCGTGTCGGTGTTCGAATTCGCCAGCGCGATGACCTTGGCCTTGGAGCCCTGCGCCGTCAGAACGAAGCTCGACATGTCGCTGGCGTTGAAGGGATGCCGGACCGATCCCACGACGTTTCCGCCGACCGAGGTGATATAGTCCCGCGCATCCTTTTCGAGCGCATGACCGAAGGCGTAGTCCGTGGTGATGAAGAACCAGCTCTTCAGACCCTTGTCGACGAGCACCCGGGAGGTTCCCGCCGCCAAGGCATAGGTATCGTACATCCAATGGATGCTGGTGGCCGTGCAGGCCTCGTTCGTGATGTTCGTCCCCGCCGGCGAAACAGCTATCGCAATCTTGTTCTTGTCGGCCGCGATGGGAAGGACGGCAAGCGCGGTGTGCGTGAGCCCAAGATCAACCAGAACGTCGACCTTTTCGACATCGATCCACTGTCTGGCGACGGCTGACGCGACGTCGGGCTTGTTCGAGGTGTCGCCCGAGACGAGTTCGATGTCCTTGCCGAGAACCTTTCCGCCGAACTCCTCGATTGCGATCTGCGCTGCCGCGACGCTGCCCTTGCCGATGTCCTGGGCCGGGCCGCTCAGATCCGTCAGAACGCCGATCTTGACTTTTCCATCGCTGGCAACGGCCGACTGGCTCAAGACGCCAAAGGCGACACAGCTCGCAAGCAACATCCTCTTCATTCCACACACTCCTTGTACTAGGCTTGATTTACCGAAACGCCGGAACCGACCTGTCAGACCCGACGCGGCGGCATTGGCCGGCTCTCCAGCGGAACGCTCATGTCCAGCGCGCTTCGCTCCCGGCCGGGCGGCAGCGCGCCGTTTGCATAGCCGAGCGAATAGTCCGCATAGAGCTTGATGCAGGAATCGTCCGGCAGCGAGGTGGCCCGGACCGCGGGATGCGCGGCCAGCGCCTCCTGCCAGCGCGCCACACGCGGCACTGGCGGCGGCTCGAATCCCCAGAAGTAGCTGTTCAGCCTGTAGCGCTGAAAGAACGGGGCATAGCTGAGATCGGCCATGCCGAAATCGCCCATGGCAAACTCGCCATCCGGATTGACGCGCTGGAGAAACTCCTCGAGCCACTCCCAGTCCTTCCGGGCGACGGCTTCCACCCGCTGGCGCCTCGCCGGATCCTGCTCCATCAGCACCCGGTAGAGATTGGCCGTAAAGCGGGTGTTGCAGAAATCGATCAGGATGCGGGATTGAGCACGCTGATAAGGATCGCGAGGAAACGCCGGGGAATTCGGAAAGACCTCGTCGATATATTCATTGATCACGCTCGATTCATTGAGCGCCTTGCCCTCGTGAACGACGGCCGGGACCTTTCCTGCAGGATTGATCTCCAGAAACCACGCAGGGCGCGGCCTGGACAGATCGAGCTCGACCACCTCGGCGCGAAGGCCCTTCATCTCGAGAAGGATCCGGGTGCGTTGCGCATACGGGCAGGCGGCAACGCTGTAAATCGTGAGCTGGCCCGGCTTCCCCGCGCTCATGCGGACTTTTCCTTGAGGCCTTCCGGCTTTCCCGGATTATGTCCTTCGAGGCGCCGCCGCAGCATATCGATGCGATCGCCTCCCCAGAACAGCTCGCCATCGAGCAACATCGAGGGCACGCCGAACACACCGAGCTGCTCGGCTTCAGCCGTAATCGCCGCCACCTCGTCCGGCCCCGCGCCGGTTGCATAGGCAACGTAGTCCCGCCCCGAGCCGCCGAGCCGATCGATCAGCGCTTCCATCTGTTCCAGCACGTCCAGATCGAGCTGGTGCGTCCAGAACATCTCGAAGACCGTGTCGTGATAGGCTCGAAAGAAGCCGTTGCGTTGCGCGAACAGCATGCCGGCGCTGGCGAGCGTCGCATCATAGATGCGCTTGGGCCCCTTCATGACAAGGCCCTGCTCGTTGGCGTAGCGACGCGCATCCATATAGGCGTATTTGACCTTGCGCCAATAATGCGGCGAGCGCTCTTCGACCGAGCCGAGATACTCCGCGATGCGCAGAGTGTAAGGCAACCATTCGAGTTCTACGTCGTGCGTGCGTTCGAGCTCGTAAAGCGGACGGTTGGCGACATAGGCATAGGGGCTTTTGTAATCGGTGTAGACTCGGACACGTCGCTTCATCAGTTTTGTTCTCGCCGTTGGATATTCAGAGGGCTTCGCGGCGAATGACAACGCCGGCACGCTCGCGATCCCAGGTATCGGCCGTCACGCCCTGCTCCCTGAGAACATGCTTCTGCACCTTCTCGGTCGGCGTCTTCGGCAATTCGGACACGAAGCGGATGTAGCGAGGAATCATGTGATGGGCGACGCGCTCCCGGAGATGAGACACCAGCTCCAGGGGATCGATCGACTGGCCTTCGACCGCCGAAACGACCGCAAGAACTTCGTCCTCGCTCAGCTCGCTCGGCACGGGAACGGCCGCCGCCTCGCGCACGCTCGGGTGCGACAGCAGTTCGACCTCGATTTCATAGGACGAGATGTTTTCCCCGCGGCGCCGGATCGTATCCTTCATGCGATCGACAAAGAAGAAGTCGCCATCCGCATCGCGGATGAAGGCGTCGCCGGTGTGGAACCAGCCGTTGCGCCACGCATCGACCGTGGCCTGAAGATTGTTGTTGTAGCCGTGGTTCATGGCCCATGGCCGCGCGGTGCGCACCACGAGCTGGCCTGCCACGCCCGGCGGCACCTCGACATCATTGTCATCGACCAGGCGGACCTCCACGCCCTCGCGTGGCCGGCCGCAGCTGTTCGGCTTTGTGGGGTTCTCGCCAGAGATCAGCGGCGTGCTGATCTCCGTCATGTTGAAGAGCGTATACACCTCGACGCCGAACCGTTCGCGGAACGCCGGCCCGCTCTGACCCAGCGGAACGATGAACACCATCCGCAACTCGTGATCGCGATCATCCGGCTTTTCCGGCGCCTTGAGCAGGAATGTCGCCATCGCACCGAGCAGAAATGCGACCGTGACGCGCATTTCGCGGACGGATTTCCAGAATGTATCGGTCTTGAAGCCCGCGACGACCGCGACAGAGCTTCCTGTGCACAGACACACGCAGGCGACGAAGGCCCCGCCGATGTGGAACACCGGCATATGCAAGAGGTGCCGGTCGCCGGCGCGGGTGCAGTTCCACGTCTCCGGACACATCGCCGAATAGGAATGCATATAGGACGACAGCACGCCCTTCGATCGGCCGGTGGTGCCGGAAGTGTAGATGATCGACTGCGCATGCCACGGCTCGATCACGCTGGGCGGCTCCGGCACCTCGTCAGAAGAAGAGAGGCAATCGACCGGCAAAAGCCGATGCCGGCCGGCCTCGGCCTGCGGCACCGCACCCGATGAAATGATCGTCTCGAGATTTTCGGAATCCAGCTCGACGACGCGATCGATCAGTTTTTCATGCACGACCGCGAGCTTTGCGCCACTGTCGTTGATGACATGGGCCAGCAGCGACCCCTTCAATGCGGGATTGATCGGAACAAAGACGGCGCCGAGATAGTTCACCGCAAACAGCGACTTCAGCGCCAGCGCGCCGTTAGGCAGCATGACGATGACCTTGTCGCCCTGACGAACGCCGGCCTTGTACAGACCGGACGCCGCTTCACGCACAAGAGCCAGCGTTTGCGAATAGGTCCAGGTTTCGCCGTCTTCGAACACCGCATATGTGGTGTCGCCGATCTCCTGCGCATGGCGCTCCAGCGCATAGCGCAACACGCAAACACCGCGCGGCAACACAGCGCCGTTCGACGTCGGATCTTCTGATGCCGGCTTCATGAAGCGATCTGCACTAGTCACGGGATGATGCCGAAAGCCGCCGACGGGTCTTCGACGCCGTTTCCACAGCGGCGCCCACCAGCATCACGGAAACATTTTCCCGCAACGACAAGCCGAATCGCTCGATCGCGTTTCCGCCCTGACTGCGAAGCATGCGATCCACCGTCGGCGCAGCGGCGCTGAAATGGGTGATCGCCCCAAGCGTATAGAACACGAAGATCTCCGCATCGAACGCACGGAAGCGACCTGCGTGCTGACCGCCCTCTATTCGCTCGACAACCCAGGCAATCACCGGCAGCAGATGCAGCCGGCGCGCCTTGGAGACGCGGCTTCGATTTTCCATCAGTTCCCGCAGCAGGAGCTGCGCATAATGCTGATGATCGAAGCTCCAATCCAGGAAGCGCGAGAACATCGTAACCACCGCCTCAACGGTCGCTTCGCCGGCCTGCTCGACATAGCCGTCGAGGCTCGCCGCAAGCCGGTCGAGCACACGTGCGTAGAGCTGCTCCTTGCTTCCGAAGTGATGGATGATCGTGGCGCTGGTCACGCCGATGTCGGAAGCAACATCGCGAAGGCTGGTCCCCGCGAAGCCCACGCTCGCAAAGCGATTTTCAGCCGCAATGAGACAGCGCTCTGCCGTATCGCGACTGTCTTTCGGCCGTCCGGGGCGGGAGAGTGTCATCGTCTGCACCGAATTAAATAAGCGCTTAATTTAATAGCGGGAAGACAGCCTCTGTCAAGCCGAGACTGGTCCTGACGCGGCACGGATCCGATTGAAGAACGCTATGGATGGATCGCTGAGCTATGCAGCCTTGCGGGAACCACGATTGGGTGCGCGGTCGTCGGCAGCAAGGACATCCTGCCGCAGCCTTGCGCGTGAGGATCGATGAAGCCGGGAGCCACCGCAGGCCCGGCCGCGTCGATCGCAGTGAACGATCTCTCAGACGTAGCCGAGCCAGCGCCAGTAAGTTGCGCCGAACAGCAGCGTCAACAGATAGGCCAGCACCGTGATCGCTATGCCGGTCCGGATGAAATCACGCGCGACAAAAGTCCCGGTGCCGTAGGCGACCATGCCTTGCGGCGAGTTGACGGGCAGGATGAACCCGAAGCTCACGACGAACTGCAAGATCAGGGTCATGCCCAGCACATTGATGCCCGGCGTCTGGACCTTCTGCAACACCGCGATCACGATCGGAATGATCGATGAAGCAAGCGCCGTCGCACTTGCAAATCCCAGGTGAATGACGATCAGAAATGCCGCCATTATCGCGAGAATTGCGAGCGCCGGAAGCTGGTTCAGTCCGAACCATTGTACGATCAGGTTGGCCAGCCACTGCGCCGCCTGCGTTTGCAGCAGCGCCGTGCCAAGGCTGATGCCGACACCGAACAGCACGATGGTTCCCCACGGGATCAGGGGATTCACTGTTTTCCAGTCCATCACGCCGAAGCCGGGCAGAAGCAGCAGCGCGACCGCGATGACCGTGGTCGTCGAGCTATCGAAGGAGTGCAGCACGCCCTCGGTCGACCACAAGCACAGCAACGCAAGCGAGACCGCGAGGAGGCGGCCCTGTTTTGCGGTCATCGGTCCAAGCTCGGCCAAGGACCTTGCCACGGTCGCCTGGCCGCCCGCGATCTCTTTCGCCTCGGGCGGCATCATCGTCATCATGATGAAATAGAGCCCGACGCACAGCAGCAGCGAGAAAGGCGCGGCGATCACGAACCACGTCAGCCATGTGATGTCCTGGCCCAGCAGTTTCTGGATGAAACCGACTGCGACCATGTTCTGGGCCGCAGCCGTCTTGATGCCGACGTTCCAGATGCTCACCGCCTGGACGGTCGTGATCATCAGCAAACCGGCGAGCCGGCTCTTCTTGTCGACGCCGAACGCAAGAACCACACCCATGATGATCGGGATAACGGCCGCCGCTCTCGCAGTCGCACTCGGGACCAGAAAAGCCAGCACCGTGGATACCACGATGGCGCCGATCACGATCCTGTTCGTCCGTGTGCCGACGCGCGACAGGATGATCAGCGCAATCCTGCGATCCAGATTCGTGATCGTCATCGCGGCGGCAAGAAACAGCGCCGCCGCCACCAGCGTCAGCGCCGTATTTCCGAAGCCGCTCATTGCGGTCGAGAGACCCTGGACCGAGCCGATCAGGACCTTGGGATTGGTCACGTTGGGCGAGATGCCCAGGAGAAACGCCATCAGTGCCGCAATCACAACTGCGCTCACCGCATAATCAAGCGCATCGGTTACCCAGACGATCACTGCAAAGCCGAACACCGCAAGCATCCGATGGCCGGCGACCGACAGGCCCGCCGGCGTCGGCAGCAGGAGAATCGCGAGCAGCACAATGACGGCCAGCACCAGGCCCCAATTCGCCCTGATCCAGCGTTGCGCCCTGGCGGCGGCCGAACCGGCGGACGATGCTTGCTCTGCGTTGGTCATGACTTTCCTCCCAGCGAAGAATGTATGGCAGAGCCCGCGCAGGGGGCTGTTGCGATAAATCAACGGGAGG
>JAEZEU010000085.1 GCA_023432885.1 Pseudomonadota bacterium
GTAGACCTCGGAGACACGGCTGCCGCGCGTCAGCATCGCGGGATAGGCGCCCAGCCGCATGGTGCCGCCGAGGTCGCCGTCCTTGGCGCGCTTCTCCAGCTCGTTGCCGCGCAGCCATTCCGTCATCAGGCCGACCAGCGGCTCGGGGGTCGGGCCGAATTCGGTCGAGTTGGCGTTCTCGATACCCACCAGATTGCGCGCGGCCTCGATGACGGCCATCTGCATGCCGAAGCAGATGCCGAAATACGGCACGTCGCGTTCGCGCGCGAACTGCGCCGCGCGGATCTTTCCCTCCGCGCCGCGCTGGCCGAAACCGCCCGGCACCAGGATGCCGTTGACGTGCTCCAGGAAGGGCGCCGGATCCTCGTTCTCAAACACCTCGCTCTCGATCCAGTCGAGATTGACCTTCACCTTGTTGGCGATGCCGCCGTGCGAGAGCGCCTCGATCAGCGATTTGTAGGCGTCCTTCATGCCGGTGTACTTGCCGACGACGGCGATCGTCACCGCGCCTTCCGGATTGCGGACGCGCTCGTTGATGACGTGCCAGCTCTGCAGCGCCGGCGGAATCTTCGGCGTGATGCCGAACGCCGCCAATACCTCGTCGTCAAGGCCGGCCGCATGATACGCCTCGGGCACCGCATAGATGTTGTCGACGTCGCGCGCCTCGATGACGGCGCTTTCGCGCACGTTGCAGAACAGGCCGAGCTTGCGGCGTTCTTCCTTGGGGATTTCGCGGTCGGTGCGGCACAGCAGGATATCCGGCTGGATGCCGATCGAGCGCAGTTCCTTCACCGAGTGCTGTGTCGGCTTGGTCTTCAGTTCGCCGGCACTGGGAATGTAGGGCAGCAGAGTCAGGTGGATGTAGACGGCGTGGTCGCGCGGCAGTTCGTTCTTGAGCTGGCGGATCGCCTCGAAGAACGGCAGGCCCTCGATGTCGCCCACCGTGCCGCCGATCTCGACCAGCACGAAGTCATATTCGTCATTGCCGGAGACGACGAATTCCTTGATCGCATTGGTGACGTGCGGGACCACCTGGATGGTGGCGCCGAGATAATCGCCGCGACGTTCCTTGCTGATGATGTCCTGGTAGATGCGCCCGGTGGTGATGTTGTCCTGCTTGGTGGCGGGCCGTCCGGTGAAGCGCTCGTAATGACCGAGATCGAGATCGGTCTCGGCACCGTCGTCGGTCACGAAGACTTCGCCGTGCTGATACGGCGACATCGTTCCGGGATCGAGGTTGAGATAGGGGTCGAGCTTGCGGAGCCGGACCTTGTAGCCCCTGGCCTGCAACAGAGCGCCGAGCGCCGCCGATGCCAGACCCTTTCCGAGCGAAGAAACCACGCCGCCGGTGATGAATATGTACCGCGCCATGGGACTCAACCTTTAACGCCAAGAACCCGATTCGCAAAAACGAATCGCATGCCCCGGCAAACTATCTGTGGGCCTGTGGGTGACACAAAAATTGCAAGCTTATCAAAGCATTGATGGGTATTCCTGACGCGTGGCGAAACCCGCCTCCGCGCATACCCACCCTGCTTTATTGAGATCGCGGCGCCTCCGGCGCTGCGGGCGCCGACTTCTGTTGCTGCTCGTCCACCTTCTTCAGGGTGTCGAGCACGCCGCCGCTGGTCGGCGGCTGCACCGGCGTCGCGCCGTTTGCCGGTGTCGTCTGCGAGGCAGGCGTACCGACGATCGAACTCGGCTTGCGGTCATAGCCCGCGAGCCAGGAGAGAAAGAGGCTGGTGATGAAGAAGCCTACCGCCAGCACCGCCGTTGTCCGCGTCAGCAAGTTCGCGGTGCCTCGGCTCGACATGAAGCCGGCACCGCCGCCCATGCCCAGGCCACCGCCTTCGGATTTCTGCAGCAGCACCGCGCCGATCAGCACGGCGACGATCATGAGGTGGATGACGATAACGACAGTCTGCATTGCAAGCCTTCCGTCACAAGCCGGGTAAGCGGCCGGACGATCGGCGCTGGCGGCTTAGCGGGTTTCGTGAAGTCGCGCGGTGATACACGATCGGACCGGGCATTGTCACCCCCGAGATAGTCGCAGGGTTGCGGATGGCAAGCGGGACGGATCGCTGCCGCAGAGGCCTTGATCCTCCGTCCAAATATCTACTATAATAGACATATGGATACTTTGGTAGACGATTTCAGCCAGCGGCTGTCGCAGCGAATCCGACTGGAGCGGGACAGCCGCGGCTGGTCGCTCGCAGAGCTCGCCGAGCGCTCGGGGGTCTCCAAGGCAACGATCAGCAAGATCGAGCGGGCCGAGGCCAGCCCGACCGCCGTGGTGCTGGTGCGGCTCGCCGGCGCTTTCGACCTCACCCTCGCCGGCCTGATGCTACGCACCGAGGGCCATGGAGAGCGCATCTCCCGCGCTGCCGACCAGCCGGTCTGGCGCGATCCCGAGTCGGGCTATCTGCGAAAACAGGTGTTCAGCCGCCCCGACAATCCCGTGGAGATCATCAAGGTCGAGATGCCACCGAGCCAGCGCGTTACGTTACCGGCCTCATCCTACGCGCACATTCGCCAGGCGCTCTGGGTGCTCTCCGGTTCCCTCGTCGTCACCGAGGCAGGCACGCGGCACGTGCTCGCCACCGGCGACTGCCTCGGCTTCGGTCCGCCAGCGGAGACCACCTTCGCCAACGAGTCGAACTCGACCTGCACCTACGTGGTTGCACTTGCCCGGAGCTGACGGATGTCGCCTTTTGCGATCAAGCCGCTCGAGGACTCGCCGCAGATCCGCGCCGCGCTGGGGCAATTGCTGGTGGAAACCGTCGCCGGCGGCGGCTCGGTGAGTTTCATGCACCCGCTGCCACGACTGGCAGCCGAAGCATTCTGGAAGGATTCACTTGCATCGGCCGCGCGCGGCGAGCGCATCGTGCTCGGCGCATTCGATGGCCGCGCGCTGATCGGGACGGTCACGCTGCTGCTCGACCTGCCGCCCAACCAGCCGCATCGGGCGGAAATCACAAAAATGATGACGCGCCTTGGCCATCGTCATCGCGGCGTGGCGACGGCGCTGATGCACGCAGCGGAGAAATTCGCGATCGAGCGCGGGCGCACGCTGCTGGTGCTCGACACCGCCGTCGAGGAAGGCGCTTCCGGGCTCTACGAGAAGCTGGGCTTCCAGCTCACCGGAATCATTCCCGATTATGCGCTGAAACCGCATGGCGGCCTCACCGGAACGATGATCTACTGGAAGCGCATCGTCGCCGTTTCTGCCGCCTAGCTTTGTTTGACGCGTTTTCTCCGCTCGAAGCGCTAGGTGGTGTGGACTCTAAGGATTCCCTTTTGAGGGCAAATCAGATTCAAGGCTTCTTTTTGGGAGGCGGCCTTGGGTGTGATGGATCGTTTGGTGTTGAGCGACGCGGCCTGGGAGCGGATGGCC
>JAEZEU010000089.1 GCA_023432885.1 Pseudomonadota bacterium
GCAGGCGCAGGCTGAATTCAGCGCCGCCACCGGCGTGCTGGCGCAGGCCGCTGCTGCCGAACAGCGTGCGAAGGACCTTCGTGGAAAAGGCTGGACCACCGACGCGCAGATGGATTCGGCGCGCGCCGCCGCCGACGAGGCGAGGGCACGGCTCAATCGCGCCGAGCGCCAGGTAGAGCTCACCAAAAACTCCCTTTCCTATGCGACCCTGGTGGCCGATGCCCGGGGCGTCGTCACGGCCACCCTGATCGAGCCCGGACAGGTCGTCGCCGCCGGCCAGACCGCGATCCGCGTTGCGCGCTTCGCCGAGAAGGAAGCAGTGGTCGCTATCCCCGAAACGCTGGTCGGCCGCGCCAAGGAAGGCGTCGCCTCGGTCACGCTGTGGTCGGAGCCGGACAAGAAATATGCCGCGAAGCTGCGCGAGATCGCGCCCTCGGCCGATCCCGCCACGCGCACCTATCTTGCAAAGTTCTCGCTGCCGGGCGCCGGCGACAGCGTCTCGCTCGGCATGACAGCAACCCTCACGCTCGCCGATCCCGCCGCTGACCGCGTCGCAAGGCTGCCCCTCTCGGCACTGTACAACCAGGGCGGCAACCCATCGCTCTACGTCGTCGACGATGCCGGTAACATTGCGCTGAAGCCGGTGACGGTTAAGGGCTACGAGTCCGAGAGCGTCGTCATCGCCGATGGCGTCGACGAAGGCGCCAGGGTCGTGGCACTGGGCGTGCAGAAGCTCGACCCCGCGCAGAAGGTGCGCGTGGTCTCTTCGTTGTCGTTTTGAGTCCGCGTCACTCCGGAGCGATGCGAAGCACCGAACTACGGGGCGCCCTTGCGCCCTTGAGAACTCCAGATTCCGGGTCCCCGAATGACAAGCAGCGGGATTCATTAGGAGCGTGAGATGAAGCACTTCAATCTCTCGAGTTGGGCCGTCAGCCATCCGACCCTGATCCTTTTCCTGATGATCGTGCTGGGTGCAGCGGGTTTCTTCTCCTATGAGAAGCTGGGCCGCGCCGAAGACCCGTTCTTCACGGTGAAGGTGGTGAACGTCTCAGCGATCTGGCCTGGCGCCACGGCGCAGGAAATGCAGACGCAGGTCGCCGACCCCATTGAGAAGAAGCTGCAGGAGCTGCCCTATTTCGAGAAGGTGCAGACCTATTCCAAGCCGGCTTTCACCGCGCTGCAGGTGACGTTCCGCGACAGCACGCCGCCGAAGGACGTGCCATATCTCTTTTACCTGCTGCGCAAGAAGCTCGTCGACGTGCAGGACCAACTGCCCGCGGGTCTGCTCGGCCCCGTCGTCAATGACGAGTTCTCTGACGTCGATTCCATCCTCTATATGATGACGGGCGACGGCGCCGACTATAAGCAGCTGAAAAAGACCGCCGAGGGCCTGCGCCAGAAACTATTGAAGGTTAACGGCGTCACCAAGGTCAATCTCTACGGCACCCAGGCCGAGCGCATCTTCGTTGAATTTTCCCATGCCAAGCTCGCCACCCTCGGCATCACTCCGCAGGCGCTGTTCGATTCGCTCGCCAAGCAGAATAACGTCACGCCGGCGGGCACGGTCGAGACCTCGGCGCAGCGCGTGCCGCTGCGCGTCACCGGCGCGCTGGATGGCGCCAAGGCCGTGGCCGAGACCCCGGTAGAGAGCAATGGCCGCGTGTTCCGGCTGGGCGATATCGCCACCGTCACCCATGGCTATGTCGATCCGCCGTCGTTCATCGTGCGCCAGGAAGGCAAGCCCGCCCTCGGCATCGGCGTCGTCACCGCCAAGGGCGCAAATATCCTTGAGCTCGGCAAGGAGGTCGAGACCGCGACCAACGACTTCATGAAGGCGGTGCCGCAGGGCATCGAGGTCGAGCAGATCGCCGACCAGCCCAAGGTGGTCGAGCACGCCGTGGGCGAGTTTGTCCATTCCTTCATCGAGGCGCTCGCCATCGTGCTGTTCGTCTCGTTCCTGGCGCTCGGCTGGCGCACCGGCATCGTGGTGGCGGCCTCCGTGCCGCTGGTGCTGGCCATCGTCTTCATCGTCATGAACGCGATGGGGCTGGACCTGCACCGCATCACCTTGGGCGCACTGATCATCGCGCTCGGCCTGTTGGTTGATGACGCCATCATCGCGGTCGAGATGATGGTGGTGAAGATGGAGCAGGGCTGGGACCGCATTCGCGCCGCATCCTTTGCCTGGGAGTCCACGGCGTTTCCGATGCTGACGGGCACGCTGGTGACCGCGGCCGGCTTCCTGCCGATCGGTTTTGCCAATTCGGCGGTCGGCGAATATGCCGGCGGCATCTTCTGGATCGTGGCGATCGCGCTGGTCGCCTCCTGGTTCGTCGCGGTGATCTTCACGCCCTATATCGGCGTCAAGCTGCTGCCGAACCTCGCCCACCACGCCAGCCACGATCCGCATGCCATCTATGAGACCCGCATCTACCGTGCCCTGCGCAGCGTCGTTCAGTGGTGCGTCGATCACCGGATCAAGGTGGTGGTCGCAACCGTCGGCATTTTCGTGCTGTCGATCATCGGCTTTGGTCATGTGCAACAGCAATTTTTCCCGCTGTCCGAGCGGCCCGAGCTGTTTCTGCAGCTGCGCCTGCCCGAAGGCACCGCCTTCAATGTCACGGAGAAGACCGTGAAGAAGGCGGAGGAACTTCTGAAAGGCGACAAGGACATCGCCACGTACACCGCCTATGTCGGCCAGGGCTCGCCGCGCTTTTGGCTCGGCCTCAATCCGCAACTGCCTAACGAGGCGTTCGCCGAGATCGTCATCGTCTCCAAGGACGTCGAGGCGCGCGAGCGCATCATGGCGAAGATCGAGAAGGCGGTGGCGAACGGCGCCCTGCCGGAGGCGCGAGTGCGCGTCGACCGCTTCAATTTCGGCCCGCCGGTCGGCTTTCCCGTCCAGTTCCGCGTCATCGGCCCCGATGCCAACAAGGTGCGCGACATCGCCTACCAGGTCCGTGACGTCATGCGCGCCAACAAGAACGTCAAGGAAGTGCAACTCGACTGGAACGAGCAGTCGCCTTACCTCAAGCTGGTCGTGGATCAGGACCGCGCCCGGGCGCTGGGCCTGACCCCGCAGGACGTCTCGCAGTCGCTCGCCATGCTGATCTCGGGCGCGCCGGTCACGACCGTGCGCGACGGCATCGAGAAGGTCGGCGTGGTCGCCCGCGCTGTGCCGTCCGAGCGACTCGACCTCGGCAAGGTCGGCGATCTCACCATCACCTCGCGTGGTGGCATCGCCGTGCCGCTGCAGCAGATCGCCAGGATCGAGTACGCCCACGAGGAGCCGATCATGTGGCGGCGCAATCGCGACATGGCCATCACCGTGCGCACGGACGTCGTCGACGGGGTGCAGGCGCCCGATGTGACCAACCAGATCTGGCCCCAGCTGAAGGACATCCGCAACAAGCTCGAGCCGGCCTACAGGATCGAGCCCGGCGGGGCGTTCGAGGAATCCGCCAAGGGCAATGCCTCGATCTTCGTGCTCTTCCCCGTGATGGTCATGGTGATGCTGACGCTGCTGATGATCCAGCTGCAGAGCTTCTCCCGCCTGACGCTGGTGTTCCTGACGGCGCCGCTCGGCATCGTCGGCGCCTCTCTCGGGCTCAACGTCGCCAACCAGCCCTTCGGCTTCGTGGCGCTGCTCGGCCTGATCGCGCTTGCCGGCATGATCATGCGCAACACCGTCATTCTCGTCGACCAGATCGAGACCGATGTCTCCCATGGCCTTACCCGGCGCGAGGCAATCGTGGAAGCCACGGTCCGCCGCGCGCGCCCCGTCGTGCTGACCGCGCTCGCCGCGATCCTTGCCATGATCCCGCTGTCACGCTCTGCATTCTGGGGGCCGATGGCGATTACGATCATGGGCGGCTTGTTTGTTGCAACCTTCCTGACCCTGCTGTATCTGCCGGGCCTGTACGCCCTCTGGTTCAGGAAGAGCCTGGAAGAGAGCGGCTCCAGCGAGCAGCCGGCTGCCGCGCCGCAGCATCAGAACAACGAACAGCTCGCATTTCCGCTTGCCGAGGCCGCGGAATAGGGAAACATTAGCACCGGATCATGACGCTAGTTTCAGAACATACCGAAACCGACACCCGCGAGCGCATCCTCGTGGTAGCGGAGCGTCTGTTCCGGCAGATCGGCTACCAGAAGACGACGGTGGCCGACATCGCCAAGGAATTGCGGATGAGCCCCGCCAACGTCTACCGCTTCTTCGATTCGAAGAAGGCGATCCACGAAGGCGTGGCTCGCGGTCTGATGGGCGAGGTGGAAACGGAGGCGCGGCGGATCGTGGCGCAGCCCGGTCCGGCCAAGCCTCGGCTGCGCGAATTGCTCAAGACTGTCAACCGCATGAACTCGGAGCGGTATGTCGGCGATTCCAAGCTGCACGAGATGGTCGCGATCGCAATGGAAGAGGATTGGGACGTCTGCGTCGTCCATATCGAATGCATTACCGGCATGATCGGCGAGGTGATCGCGCAGGGCGTGGCTTCGGGCGAGTTCGAGGCGCCAGACCTGCCGCTGGCCGCCCTCTGCACCTGCACCGGCATGATCCGCTTCTTCCATCCCCAGATGATTGCCCAGGCCGCCAACAAGCCCACGGCAAACATCGACCAGATGGTCGATTTCCTCTTCCGGGCCCTTGAGCCGCGCGAGGCGAAATAGCCGCCCTGCGGAATAGCCGCTATAGTCCCCGTCATTGCGAGAAGCGCAGCGACGAAGCAATCCAGCTTCTCGCTCGCTGCGACATGGATTGCTTCGCTTTGCTCGCAGTTACGGACGAGAGAAAAAGCTTGACCAAAGATCTCCACTACTACGAGCCCGCCAAGGGCCACGGCCTCAGGCACGATCCCTTCAACGCCATCGTTGCCCCGCGGCCGATCGGCTGGATTTCCTCGCGCGATGCCAAAGGCAACATCAATCTAGCGCCCTACAGTTTTTTCAACGCCTTCTGCTACAAGCCACAGATCATCGGCTTCTCCTCGACCACCTGGAAGGACACCGCCGGCAATGTCCAGGAGACCGGCGAGTTCGTCTGGAATCTGGCGACCAAAGACCTGGCGCAGCAGATGAACGCAACCTCCGCCCACGTCGCCCATGATGTCGACGAATTCAAGATCGCAGGGCTCACGGCCGCGCCCTGCAAGCTCGTCAACGTGCCGCGCGTCGCCGAAAGCCCGGTCGCATTCGAGTGCAAGCTGACCGAGATCATCCAGCTCAAGGGCGCCAACGGCGAAAAGGCGGAGGCCTGGGTTACCTTCGGCGAAGTCGTCGCCGTCCATATCGACAAGGCCATGATCAAGGACGGCGTCTACCAGACCGCATGGGCCAAGCCGATCGTCCGCGCCGGCCGCAGCGGCGACTATTTCGAAATCATGCCGGAAAACATGTTCGAGATGCGCCGGCCCGACTGACGCCTTCTTCTTTCTCTCTCCGCTCCTCGCGGGGAGAGAAGGAACTCCGATCCGTCCAAATCTTTATCAGATGGAAATCGGAGATTGCCTTGAAGCGTTGGCTTGCGGGATTGGTTCTCGTCGTGTGCCTCGTTCACCCGGCGCTTGCCGGGCTGGACGCAGCATCCGTCAACAGTGCGGAACGGAAGGGCAAGGCGGAGTCCAAAGACAGGATTGAGCCTGCCGTCGTCAGGATGCAGGTCCTCCTGGATCGCGCCGGCTTCTCACCCGGTGAGATCGACGGCAAGCTCGGCGAGAATGCCCTCAAGGCCATGCGCGCCTTCGCCGAGGCGAGGGGGCTCACCTTCAATGGGCGGGCGCCGACATCGGAAATCTGGGACGCGTTGATCGCAATCAGTCCGGACCCGATCATCGTCAACTACAAGATCGCCGAAAAGGATGTGAAGGGTCCGTTCCTGAAGAACCTTCCTGCGCGGATGGAAGAGATGAAAGGCCTGAAGTCGCTGGATTACACCAGCCCGCGCGAGGGGCTCGCCGAAAAATTTCACATGAGCGAGGCGCTTCTGCAAGCGCTCAATCCAGGCCGGAAGTTTGACAAGGCAGGCCAGCCAATTTCGGTGGTCAACATCGTGACGAACGACGCCGGGGCGGCGGCTGCTGCGCGCGTCGAGGTCGACAAGGTGCGGCAAACCGTGGAAGTGTTCGACAATTCCGGCGAACTGATCGCGTTTTTTCCGGCCACGGTCGGCAGCAAGGACAAGCCGACGCCGAGCGGCACGCTCAAGATCACCTCGATCGATGCCCACCCGCATTACCGCTACAACCCGGAATACAAGTTCAAAGGCGTCAGGACGAACCGGCCGTTCACAATCAACCCGGGCCCGAATAATCCGGTCGGCTCCCAATGGATCGGATTGTCGGCAGAGGGCTACGGCATTCACGGCACGGCCGATCCTTCCAAGGTCAGCAAGGCTGAATCGCATGGCTGCGTGCGCCTGACCAATTGGGACGCTGCCCGCCTGGCGAAGCTCGTGAAAAAGGGCATGGAAGTCGTGTTCACCGACCAGTCGACAGCGAGCCGGAACTGAATGAAGCCGCGCGCAATGTTCCCGGTTGCCGAAATTTAACCTGCGGACCGGGCGGCGTCGCCGCGGTTTCGATACCATTTTTTTAAGAACAAGAATGGGTAGGAAACGATGAAGCGGGCATTTCTCATACTCGCCTGCCTTGCTGTGCTCGCTGTTGCCGAATATTTCGCGGCCAGCAAATGGGCGATCCGGCACGAAACGCTGGACCTTTTCGACGCGGCGCGGCAGCGGCCGGTGTCAGTGTATGTCGCGGTTCGTCGCGATTATAAGATGAAGGCAGACAACGGCCTCTGGAAGCTTCCCGTCGCGATCATCAGCAATGGAAACACCGTGAAGAACACGGAGTATTCCTTCCTCGCCAACACGTTCGCTGCGCGCGGCTATCTCGTAGCCAGCATCCAGCAAGATCTGCCGACTGATCCTCCGCTCATGACCAGGATCGGCCAGCCTTATGTCGGCCGGAAAGCTGTCTATCTGCGCTGCGAGGACAACATCCTGTTCGTCATCGGCGAATTGCAGAAGCGGCAACCGAACGCCGACTATTACCACTTGACGCTGGTTGGACATTCGAACGGGGGCGACGTGTCGATGTATGTCGCCAAACAGCACCCGGAGCTCGTTTCGAAGGTGATCACGCTGGACAATCTGAGGGTTCCCTTCGTGCATGGTCACGGGATGAAGATCCTGTCGTTCCGCTCGAAGGATCCGAACTTCAGGACGGACCCGGGTGTCCTCCCCGCACCGGCGGAGGCCACCAAGGAGGGCATCAACATCATCAATACAGGCGCGCTGCATACGCAGCTGAGCGATCGCGGCCCGGATTCCGTCAAGCATAGAATCCAGGCGGCTCTCGACCGATTTTTGAGCGAGGCTGCCTCCAGCGATCTAGCGCCGGCCAATAGCACCGCGCCGATGATCGCCAATCCCGGGGATTACTGATCGGTGGGTTTTCTGAATGAGGGCGTCCGACTGTTGGGAAAGCAATTCAAGTTCCGGTGGATAGTCCAGCGCCCCGCGACAGGATCAATCCGCGGTCGCACAGATACAGAGCTTCGGCGTGCTGAATTGCGTTAGACTGCGCAGATGAGTGGAACAAAGCCATCCCCCTTCGTTTCGCACAGGTCGCGTTTGGTTTCCCAAAGCGACCTGGAGACCGCTCTTGATCTAGTCCGGGGCCGTGCCGCCGGATCGGTTGAGGGGGTTTTTGGCCCAGCTTCGATGATTTGGCGGATCGACAGAGAAGCGGTTATCTTTTTGGGTGCCGGGCGTGCCTTGCTGCTTCAGCTGGCGCATCCTTGGGTCGCGGCCGCCATCGTCGAACACTCTCGAACCTTCTCGGATCCGATCGGTCGCTTCCATCGAACCTTCGACGTCGTGTTCACGATGGTGTTCGGCTCACTCGACAAGTCCATTGCCGCTGCCCGACGCCTGCATCAGCGTCACGCCGCGATCGTCGGCCACCTGCCGGAAGCAATCGGCCCGTTCGAGAGGGGGTCATCCTATCGCGCCAACGAGGTCGCCGCGTTGCGCTGGGTCCACGCTACCCTCGTCGAGACCGCTCTCATCGTACACGACATGATTTTACCTCCGTTCTCGGTAGAAGAGCGTGAGCGATATTGGGCCGAATGCCGGCTTTACGGAGCATTGTTCGGGCTGGCGTCGGACGACTTGCCGGTGGATTGGGAATCATTCGCCGCTTACAGCACGGCCATGATGCAATCCGATATTTTGTCCGTCAGCACCGCTGCACGCGAGGTGGCAGGACAAATCTTCGCCGGCGGACGGCCATGGTTGCGGCCACCGCGCTGGTACTGGGCTCTCAGTGCCCAACTGCTGCCGGACCGATTGCGCACGGGCTTCGGATTCGCCGTGGATGAAAGTGACAGGAGAGCCACAGAACGCGCGCTTGCGCGCATCAGGCGCGTGTATCCCAAAATACCGACTCGCGTTCGCTACGTCGGTCCCTATCAGGAGGCTCAGGCCCGGCTCCGAGGAAAGCCGCGGCCCGACTGGGCAACCCGATGTCTTAACAGAGCCTGGATCGGACGGCCGCGGTTGGATGACAGCCGCGGCAAATGAAGCTCTCGTCAAGCGCTATCTCCAGGGCGCCTCTCGATGTCCAGCCCGCAGCCGAGCGAGCGTTTTCAGGAACGAAATCCGCCGCTTGCTGTTAACAAACGGCAACTACGGCCGCGTCAATTTCGCTCCTTTTTCAAAGCGAAGTGTTCACCCGGGGCAGGCACTTTCAGCTAAAATCCCGTCATCAGCGCCGAACCCATGAGGATGCGCCATGAGCTTTCGCCGCGACTACATCACCAAGCCGATCTTCTCCTTTGCCCGCGGCGTGTTGCCGCGGATGTCGGATACCGAGCGTGAGGCGCTTGAGGCGGGCGATGTGTGGTGGGACGCCGATCTCTTCACCGGCAATCCCGATTGGTCGAAGCTGCTTGCCAATGAGCCTGCGGCGCTGACGGACGAGGAAAAAGCCTTCCTCAAAGGCCCCGTCGACGAGTTCTGCGCCATGCTCGACGACTGGAAGATCAACTGGGAATGGCGCGACCTTCCGGGCGAAGCCTGGGACTTCGTCAAGAAGCACAAGTTCTTCGGCATGATCATCCCGAAGGAATTCGGCGGGCTCGGCTTCTCGCCCTACGCGCATTCGGAAGTGGTGAGAAAACTGTCGTCGCGTTCGCTAGCGGCGGCCGTCACCGTGATGGTGCCGAACTCGCTTGGGCCGGGCGAACTCCTGATGCGCTTCGGCACCAAGGAGCAGCAGGACCGCTGGCTGCCGCGCCTCGCCGATGGCCGCGACATTCCCTGCTTCGGGCTGACCAGCCCCGAGGCGGGCTCGGATGCGGCCTCGATGATCGACGAGGGCGTGATCTGCAAGGGCACGTTCGAGGGCCGCGAGGTGATCGGCCTCAAGCTGACCTGGCACAAACGCTACATCACGCTGGGTCCGGTCGCAACGCTGCTGGGTCTCGCATTCAAGGCCTATGACCCCGATCATCTCGTCGGCCAGGAGGAAGATCTTGGCATCACCGTCGCGCTGATCCCCACGCATCTTCCGGGCGTCGAGATCGGCCGCCGGCACCTGCCGGCGATGCAGGTGTTCCAGAACGGTCCGAACCGGGGCCGCGACGTTTTCATTCCGCTGGAATACGTCATCGGCGGCAAGGAGCGGCTCGGGCAGGGCTGGAAAATGCTGATGACGGCGCTCGCCGCCGGCCGCGGCATCTCGCTGCCGTCATTGTCGGCCGCAGGCGCCGCCTATGCCGCGCGCACCACGGGCGCCTACGCGCGTATCCGCGAGCAATTCGGCATCTCCATCTCGAAGTTCGAGGGCATCGAGGAGCCGCTCGCCCGGATCGCCGGGACCGCCTATCTGCTCGACGCTGCGCGAAGGCTCACCTGCGCCGCTCTCAACCAGGGCCATCATCCCGCAGTCATCTCCGGGATCATGAAGCTGCATGCCACCGAGCGCATGCGCATCGTCATCGACGACGCCATGGACATTCATGGCGGCAAGGCCGTGATCGACGGCCCGCAGAATTACATGGGCAGCCTTTACCGCGCGGTGCCGGTCGGCATCACCGTGGAGGGCGCCAACATCCTGACCCGCAATCTGATCGTATTCGGGCAGGGCGCCATCCGCGCGCATCCGTATCTGCTCGCCGAGATGAATGCGCTGCGCGACGAGGATCGCACGCGCGGACTGGAAGAATTCGACAAGTCGCTATGGAGCCATGTCAGCCACAGCTTCAAGACGTTGTTCCGCGCCTGGGGCCGCAGCTGGAGCGGCGGCCTGTTTGCGCCGGCGCCCGATGCGGGCGAGGCCACGCGCTTCTACCGGCAGCTGTCGCGCTACTCCTCGGCCTTCGCGCTCACCGCCGATATGGCGCTGCTCACGCTCGGCGGTGCGCTCAAGCGCAAGGAGATGCTCTCGGCGCGGCTTGGCGATATCCTTTCCGAGCTGTACCTGCTTTCCGCCGCGCTGAAGCGCTGGGAAGAGGAAGGCCGGCAAAGGTCCGATTTCGCTGCGCTCGAATGGTGCATGGCAAGCGGTTTCAAGACGATCGAGAACCGGCTCGCGGAAATTCTCGGCAATCTGCCGAACCGCTTCGTCGCCGTGATCCTGAAGTTCGTCCTGCAGCCGTGGGGCGCCCGCGTGCTTGGGCCGAGCGACCGCGTGGTGCACGAATGCGCCCAGCTCATCCTCGAGCCGTCGGCGGCGCGCGATCGCCTGACCTCCGATCTTTCGCATGTCGCGGACGACGGCGGCCTGGCGCGGCTGGAGAAGGCGTTCCGCCTGGTTGCGGCGTCGGAGGACATCCGCAAGCGACTGCATGCCTCGCGCATCCGCGACTGGCAGGAAGCGGTGAAGAAGGGCGTCATCACGCAAGCAGAAGGCGAGAAACTTGCAGCCGCGCATGAAGCCGTCATGAAGGTGATCGAGGTGGACGATTTCGCGCCCGAGGCGCTGTCGCCGATTTACAGAAAGAGCGACAACGTGCATCAATTCTTCATGGAGCTGGGTGAGCAGAGGGCGGCGAGTTGATGGCGCGACCGGTTTTC
The DNA here is from genome assembly GCA_023432885.1 of Pseudomonadota bacterium. Classification (GTDB taxonomy): domain Bacteria; phylum Pseudomonadota; class Alphaproteobacteria; order Rhizobiales; family Xanthobacteraceae; genus Bradyrhizobium. Next base: position 11,078 of record JAEZEU010000089.1, read on the forward strand.
ATCATCGACGGCAGCCGGACGCCGTTCATCAAGGCTCGCTCGGGCCCGGGCCCTTTCACCCCCGTCGATCTCGCCGTGCAATGCGGCAGGCCGCTGCTGGCGCGGCAGCCCTTTGCGCCCACGGCATTCGATCAGGTGATCCTCGGCTGCGTCAACGTCATTGCCGACGAGATGAATCCTGCCCGCGTCGCCGCGCTGCGGCTCGGGATGGGCGAGAAAATGGTCGCCTTCACCGTACAGATCAATTGCGGCTCCGGCATGCAGTCGATCGACACAGCTTACCGCTATATCCGCGAAGGCGTGTCCGACCTGATCCTGGCGGGCGGCGCCGAAGCGCTGAGCCACGCGCCGTTGGTCTGGCCGCAGGGCGGCGTGCGCTGGTTTGCCGGCCTTGCCGGCGCGAAAGGGCTGGCTGCGAAGATCATGGCGGCGCTGAAGGTGAAGCCTTCCTATTTCAAGCCCATTATCGGCCTCGAGCGCGGGCTCACCGATCCCATCACCGAGCTCAACATGGGCCAGACGGCGGAAGTCGTCGGCCAGCTCTTCGGCATCACCCGCGAGCAGTCGGACGCCTACGCTGCCGAGAGCCATCAGCGGCTGGCCCACGCGCAAAAAGAAGGTTTTCTGAAAGGCGAGATCGAGACCGCGTTCTCCCGCGACGGCAAGTATTATGACCATGACGACGGCGTGCGCCCCGACTCGACTCCGGAGTCGCTGGCGAAACTTAGACCCGTGTTCGAGCGGCCATGGGGCCAGGTCACCGCCGGCAACTCGTCGCAGATCACCGACGGCGCCTCCTGGGTGATTCTTGCATCCGAAGAGGCGGTCGCGAAGCACGGGCTGACGCCCAAGGCGGCTATCGGGGACAGCCAGTGGGCGGCGCTCGATCCCTCCATCATGGGGCTCGGCCCCGTGCTTTCGGCGACGGCCCTGCTCAAGCGCAATGATCTCAGCTTGCAGGATGTCGAGACCTGGGAGCTGAACGAGGCTTTCGCGACGCAAGTGCTCGGTTGTCTTGCGGCCTGGAAGGACGACAGGTTCTGCAAGGAAGTACTCGGCCTCGACGGTGCGGCCGGCGAGATCGATCGCGCCAAACTCAATGTTGACGGCGGCGCCATCAGCCTCGGCCATCCCGTCGGCAGCTCGGGCAATCGCATCGTGCTGCATCTCGTCAACGCCATGAAGCGGTTGGGCACGCGCCGCGGCATCGCCACCGAGTGCATCGGCGGCGGGCAGGGCGGCGCCATGCTGATCGAGATGGTGTGACGATGGCTGAAAAGATCATGGACGTGCTGGGCGAACGCGTGCTCGAACTCGGACCGAATCCCGACGCCGGCCGGCCCTATCGGGATTTTCGCCTCACCCGCGACAGCGATGGCGTTGCCTGGCTGCTGTTCGACCGGGCGGATTCCAGCGCCAACACGCTGTCGGCGGAAATGATCGAGGAGCTTGATCGTATCCTGACGGAGCTGGAGACGAACCGCCCGACCGGCATCGTCATCCGCTCGGCCAAGACCTCAGGCTTCATCGCCGGCGCCGATGTCAATGAATTCCGCGGCGCCAGCGATCCAAGAGAGGTCGAGAGGGCAATCGGCCGCGCCCACGCGGTGGTGGACCGGCTGGAAGCCCTGCGTATCCCGACGGTGGCCGTCATCCACGGATTTTGCCTCGGCGGCGGCCTCGAGATCGCGCTCGCCTGCCAGATGCGCATTGCCATCTCGGATGCGCGCTTTGGCTTTCCCGAGGTGATGCTTGGCCTGCATCCCGGCCTGGGGGGCACCGCGCGCTTGACCTCGCTCATCAATCCCATGCAGGCGATGACGCTGATGCTGACGGGCCGTACCATCGATGCGCGACGGGCTAAGTCGCTCGGCCTTGTCGAGGCCGTATGCGAGGAGCGCCACGTTCGCAATGCGGTGAAGGACGCGGTTTCCGGCAAGCTCAGGCGCATCAGGAGGGCGAGTCTGCTCAATCTCGGCCCGGTCCGCCGCTTCCTCGCCAGTCGGATGCGGCGCGAAGCGGAAAAAGCCGCACCGCACGAGCATTATCCCGCGCCTGATGCCTTGATTGACCTCTGGGAGCGCCACGGCGGCGACAAGGCCGCGATGCTGGCGGCGGAGAAGACGTCGTTCGCCTATCTGATGGTGACGCCGACCGCACAGAACCTGATCCGCGTCTTCTTCTTGCGGGAGCAGATGAAGAAGCTTGCAGGAAGCGGCAACAGGATCGCGCACGTCCACGTCATCGGCGCGGGCGCCATGGGCGGCGATATCGCCGCCTGGTGCGCCGGGCAGGATCTGCGTGTCACGCTCGCCGACATGAAGCCGGAGCCTATTGCATCCGCGGTGAAACGCGCCGCCGATCTCTTCGGCAAGATCCTCCGCAAACGAACCGCTTCGCGTGACGCGCTCGATCGCCTGATTCCGGACATGGCGGGCGAGGGCGTGCGGGGCGCCGACCTCGTCATCGAGGCAGTGCCCGAAAAGCTCGAGCTGAAGCAGAAGGTCTATGCAGCGATCGAGCCGAAGATGAAGCCGGGCGCGATGCTCGCCACCAATACGTCGAGTATTCCGCTGCAGGATCTGCGCACCACCTTGCAAAGGCCGGAGCGGCTGCTCGGCCTGCATTTCTTCAATCCGGTGTCGCGGCTGCAGCTTGTCGAGGTCGTCAGCCATGACGGCACCGACGCACAGCTCATTAAGGAGGCGCTTGCATTCGTCGGCGCCATCGACCGCCTGCCGCTGCCGGTGAAGAGTTCTCCGGGCTTTCTCGTCAACCGCGCGCTGACGCCCTACATGCTCGAAGCGATGGTGATGCTGGACGAGGGCATCGGCCAGACCGTCATCGATGCGGCCGCGAAGAAATTCGGCATGCCGATGGGGCCGATCGAACTCGCCGACCAGGTCGGCCTCGACATCTGCCTCGATGTCGGCGACATGCTGCGCTCGAAATTCGGCGACGCGCTGCCGCCGACGCCCGCCTGGCTGCGCGAGAAGGTCATGCGCGGCGAACTCGGCCGCAAGACAGGCAAGGGCTTTTACGTCTGGAAGGACGGCAAGCGCGAAATGCCGGTGGGCACGCAGCGGCAGGGGGCATCGCAAGCTCCGCCGGAGCCGACGCCGGAGATGATCGA
>JAEZEU010000110.1 GCA_023432885.1 Pseudomonadota bacterium
ACGGCGGCGAGCGCCAGCGATGCGCGGGCCAAACTGCTCGGACTGCATTTCGACCTCCTGATCCTCGACGTGATGATGCCCGGCGAGACCGGCTTCGAACTCGCGCGCTTCATCCGGCAGTCTTCCACGGTACCGATCATCATGCTGACGGCGCGCTCGGAGTCGGAGGCTCGCATCGAGGGCCTGCAGATCGGCGCCGACGATTACGTGGCAAAGCCGTTCGAGCCGCGCGAGCTGGTGCTGCGGATGGGCAATATTCTCAAACGCAGCGCACCGCCGCAGGTGGCAGCGCTGGAGCAGGTCGCGTTCGGCCCTTACGTGTTTCATCTCGAGCGCGGCGAGTTGCGCCAGGGAGAGGAGATCATCCACCTCACCGATCGCGAGCGCGAGATGCTGCGTATCCTCGGCACGGCGCCCGGCGAAACCGTGCCGCGCGCGGCATTGACCTCGGGCGGCACCGTGAACGAGCGCGCCGTCGACGTGCAGATCAACCGCCTGCGCCGCAAGATCGAGCACGATCCGGCCAATCCGCTGTTTCTCCAGGCGGTGCGCGGCATCGGCTATCGCCTGGTCGCATCGCCCTGAGCGATCCAACGATGAGCACGCTCGACACCGGCCTCAACCTGATCCGAACCGCCTCGCAGCGCGTCTCTGCGGTGAACGATCGGATGAGCGGCAAGCTCAAGAGCTGGATGCCGACCGGCCTCTACGCCCGCGCGCTCCTGATCATGATCGTTCCGATGGTGGTGCTGCAATCGGTGGTCGCGTTCGTGTTCATGGAACGGCACTGGAACACGGTGACGCGGCGGCTGTCCTCCGCCGTCGTGCAGGACGTCGCCACGCTGATCGACGTTTACAAGGTCTATCCGCAGGACAAGGACCGCACGCAGCTGCGCCGCATCGCGCAGCAGAGGCTGGGACTGGTGGTGGATTTCCTGCCGGCAGGCGACATGCCGCCGCCGGGACCGAAGCCGTTCTTCTCGCTGCTCGACCAGACGCTGTCGGTGCAGCTCGGCCGCCAGATCGCGCGCCCGTTCTGGATCGACACCGTCGGCAAATCCAGCCTGGTGGAAATCCGCATCGCGCTCGACGACGCCGTGATGCGGGTGTTCGCCCAGCGCAGCGCCGCCTATGCCTCCAATTCGGAAATCTTCCTGTTCTGGATGGTCGGCACCTCCTCGATCCTCCTGATCGTCGCCGTGTTGTTCCTGCGTAACCAGATCCGTCCCATTCTGCGCCTGGCGGACGCCGCTGAGAGTTTCGGCAAGGGCCGCGAGGCGCCGAACTTCCGGCCGCGCGGTGCCCGCGAGGTGCGGCGGGCGGCCCAGGCGTTTCTGGAGATGAAAGCGCGCGTCGAGCGCTCGATCGAGCAGCGCACCGCGATGCTGGCCGGCGTCAGCCACGATCTGCGCACCATCCTCACCCGCTTCAAGCTGGAACTTGCCCTGATCGGCGACAGTCCCGAACTCGAGGCCATGCGCAAGGACGTCGACGAGATGAGCGCGATGCTCGAGGCGTACCTGGCCTTTGCGCGCGGCGATTCCGGCGAGCACGCGCAGCCGACCGACATGTCGGTGGCGCTGGAGGAATTGCGCAGCGATGCCGAACGCCACGGCCACAAGGCGACCATCGCCTTTCACGGCCTGCCAGTCGTCACCGTCAAGCCCGCCGCGTTCAAGCGCTGCCTTGCCAATCTCGTTGGCAATGCGGCGCGCCATGGCGACGCGATCGCCATCACCGGCCACAGGGATCACCGCTATCTCACCGTCACGATCGATGACGACGGTCCGGGTATCCCGCCCGAGATGCGCGAAGAGGTGTTCAAGCCGTTCCTGCGGCTCGACGACGCGCGCAACCAGGACGAAGGCGGCACCGGCCTCGGCCTGGCCATTGCCCGCGACATCGCCCGCTCGCATGGCGGCGACATCACCCTCGGCGACAGCCCGATGGGCGGATTGCGGGCGACGGTGCGGATTCCGGTATAGGACTTCTCTCCGTCATTCCCGGCGACGTGCTGGGCAGCCTGCCGCCGTTGCGCTATCGTGACAGACCGGTCCGCTTAATGGCCGCTTAACGGATTTGCGCAACAAGTAGATCACCAGCGCGAAATTACGTCCTAGTCAGGCATTGCGAGCTCCGCCCCCCAAGGAGGGGAAACGGATGGGACCGCTTTTCGTTGGCGTGCTGGCCGGAATCTTGATCGGCTTTGGCTTGTTCGGCCCGTCGCAGGGGTACTTCCTCGACTGCGGCTCCACGCCGTGTTTCGACGGAGTCGCGCTTAACCAGCCGGCGGAGCCGAAACCTGCGGCATCCGCGCCGGATCCTCCAATCGCGAAAGCCAACTCAGCGACCAAGGCAAAATCCGCACAGCGATCCGCGACGAAGCCAGGACGCGTTGCCGTCGCGAAGGCAACGCCGTCACAGACGAAGATCGGCGCCACGGCGCCCGATCGGCCCGCGGAAGCCTCGGATACGGTGCTGAACAAGGCCAAGCTCTCGATCGCAGCGAAGATGGAGGATCCGGGATCGGCCCAGTTCAGCGAGATGGACCGCGCGATCCGTTTGAACACATTCGGGCGCGCCGTCGATACGATTTGCGGACGCGTCAGGGGCAGGAACGCGTCAGGCGCAGAGACCGGAGAAAGAGCCTTTCTGTATCTGGTGAAGGAGGATGATGCTTACGTCGTCATCGACGGAAAACCGGATTCGGCAGCGGCGATCGCGTACCGGAACATCTGCAAATAGAACATGAGCACGGGTTTCCTTTTCTGAATTGATGTTGCCGACAGAAGTAGCGCGGCACGACCGCTCAAGTCGTCGTGCGCACCAGAAGGAATCGAGCGGAAAGAATTTCCACCGACCGAGACGCCGCAAGCCCGCCCGCGATGCGTCGGCCCGGGACGCTTGCGGGGGCGCCATGCTCGTCATGGCGCTTCCTGGAATGAATACGCAACGGGGCGCCGAGGGGGTTTGTTTTCGGGGAAATTATGGACGACATAACCAATATCGATGGATCGATTCACGTGCCGGTCCTGGTCATCATCGAGCAATTCGCGTTGCCTCGCACCTGCATCCTGGCCATCCTCAGGCGGGAATTGCCGGAGTTCGACATCCTCGACATGGCGACGACCCAGAGCCTCGATTGCGCGTCGCCGCGGGACGTTCGTCTGGTGTTGCTGAGCATCGGCGACAAGTCCCTCGACGATCCGTCCGTCGAGGACGATCTGGCGCTTGTCGTGGAGTGCTGTCCCAACGCTTCCATCGCGATCCTGTCAAATCATGATGACGAGGCTACCGCGCTGGCGGCCATGCAGCGGGGCGTGCGCGGATTCATTCCGGCCACCCTTCTGATCGAAGTCGCGGTTGCCGGACTGCGTCTTGTTCTGGCCGGCGGGGTTTACCGACCGCTGCCGATTGTCCAGTTCAACAAGGCATCAGGTTGCGAACAGACCTATCGCGGCTTTGCGTCCACATACTTGGCGGATGCGGACAACAGAGGCGGTGTCGACAGGAACATCAGCGATTTCACGCCCCGTGAACAACAGGTGCTCGCCGAACTGGAACTTGGCTTGCCGAACAAGCTGATCGCCGCAAAGCTGAAGCTGTCGGAAAACACCGTCAAAATGCACATTCATCACATCATGCGCAAATGTGCCGCTCGCAATCGCACCGAAGCGGTTCTCCGCTGGAGCGGTCGATTGTCTGCGCCTGTTCCCGACAGCGACCCTGGCACGCTCAATTCCTGAAGAAGCGGCAACCGGCTCGAGGCTCAGTCCTCGCGAAACGCGCCGCGGAAGCTGTCGAGCAGCGGCCGCAACGCATAGAAGGCAACGGTGCTGCGCCCGGTCTTGATGAACACCTGAACCGGCATTCCCGGAACGATCCGGACGTCATTTGCGGCGAGCTGGGCGTCCTCGACGCGAATCTTCGCCGCGTAGTACGGCTGGTCGGTACGCTTGTCGAGGAGGCGGTCTGCGGACACGTGCGCTACGGCCCCGTTCAGGTGTGGCACGCGGCGCTGATTGTAGGGCAAGAGATGCACGTCGGCCTTCAGTCCGGGATGAACGACGTCGATGTCATCGGGCCTGAGGCGTGCCGTCACGATCAGCCGATCCTGTCGCGGCACCAGGTCCATGAGCGGAGCGCCGGCGCCGACGACGCCGCCGGGCGTATGGATCCGGAGCTCGGTTATCACGCCGTCTTCGGGCGCCTTGACCAGCGTCCGGGCGAGCTGGTCTTCCGCCGCCGGCAATCGTTCGCGCAGTTGGAGGATCTGGTTCTGCGCTTCGCGCAGCGCCTGCGCGATCTCGTTCTGCCGGTCGCTCTCCATCTTGAGCAAGGTCGCCTGCGATTCGCCGATCACCTGCTTGGCGCGCGAGATTTGCGCGGCGATCTCCCCGCTACGCCCCTCGATGTCGGCCATTTCCCGCTGCAGGTTGAGCAGGCGCGGCCGCCGCTCGAGGCCCTTGTTGACCAGCGTGGTCACCATCTCGAGTTCCTCTCGGGCGATGTCGATGCGCTGTGCGGTCGCATCCCCCTGCGCCCTGAGCCCCTCGATTTCCTTTGCGACCTGCAGCCGTTTCTCGCGCAGCACCGTTACCTGAGACTGGAATACCTGCCGGCGCGTCTCGAAGATGTTCTGTTGTGCCGTCATGACGGCCGCGGCCGCCGTGCTATCCTTGCTCGCCGCCTCCAGCGACTCCGGAAACGACACCCGCTCCTGCTCCTGCTGCTCGGCCCGAAGGCGGGCCTCGCGGGCGGTTGCGTCCCACCACTGGGCCCTGAGGCTCAGCGCTTCGGCGCGGGCCTTGGTGTCGTCGAGCTCGATCAAGGTCTGTCCACTGCGCACGATATCGCCGTCCGCAACCAGGATCTGCCTGATGATGCCGCCCTCCAGGTGCTGGATCGTTTTCCGGCTCGACTCCGGTTCGACGACGCCGGAAGCGACCGCTGCGCTTTCAAGCGGTGCGAAGCTGGACCATGTGCCCAGACCCAGCATGAAGCAGACGACCAGGAGGTTGCCGGCAAGCGTGACGCGGCGAAGCCGGCCGCGCGGCGAGACCGGCGTCAGCTCAGTGCACCACGGGAACTCGATCGGTGCGTAAACCTCGCTCGCAGTCCCAAAGCGCCGCTGCAGCCACAGTACGGCCGGCAGCTTGAGGTACTCCGCATTCGAGCTCATGGCACTGTTCGCTCCGGTGAGGCATTCGCGACCGGATCATCGGGCGAGCCGATCTCCGGGCGGCTCAGATATCTCTCGAACATCTCCTCACTGTCGCCGAACGCGGCGACCGTGCCACCCTGCATGATCGCAAGCTTGTCGGTGGCCGCGAGGATGCCCATCCGGTGGGTAATGACGATGACCATGATGTTCGCGATCTTCATCTGCTCGATGGCGTCCAGCAGCATGCGCTCGCCCACGAAATCGAGGCTGGCGTTGGGCTCGTCGAGCACGACCAGCTGCGGAGCACCGAAGAAGGCGCGTGCAAGCCCGAGGCGCTGGCGATAGCCGCGCGAAAAAGCGACACCCCCGCCGGGGGCTGCGGTGTCGTAGCCCTGGGGCATCTGCATGATGGTCTCGTGAAGTCCGGCGAGCTTCGCAGCCTCGATGACCTTCTGCGAATCGGCGCCGTCCAGCCGCGCGATGATGTCCCTGATCGTTTCCCCGAACAGGTTGATATCCTGGGGCAGATAGCCGAGCTGGCGGCCGCCGCGGCGCTCGCGCAGCACGGCGATGTCTATATCGCCGAGCAGGACGCGGCCCTGCGTCGGCACGGAAATGCCCGCAATGACCTGGCCGAGAATGGACTTGCCGGAGCCCGATGGGCCGACGATGCCGAGGCACTGTCCCGGCGCAAGATTGAACGAGACGCCGTTGAGCAGGAACGGACCAGCGCCGGCCAGCCTGACGCTGACATCGTCGACGACAAGACCGCCCCGCATCTGTTGCGATGGATCGCCGGTGTCCCGCGCGTCGGCCGGAGCGGCCGTGAGGATCGCGTCGAGCCTGCGGCTTGCGGCCAAGGCCTTGACGAGCGACTTCCATCCCGAAATGGCACCCTCGACCGGTGCCAGCGCGCGGCCGAATAGCAAGGTCGAGGCGAAGATGATTGCGGGGCTCATGGCGTAACCGAGCACGAGCCACGCCGCCGCGCCCATGATCAGGATCTGCGCCAGCGCACGGATCGGCTTGCTGAGCAATGCGACGATCTCGTAACGTCGCTGTGCCAGCTCCTGCACATTTCGCGCCTCGTGCGCGTCCTGATAGATCGCGCGCGCCGCGCCGTCGAGCATGCCCAGGGCGCGGATCAGGTGAACATTGCCGACAGTTGCGGCGAGCCGGCCGTAGCTCCTGGTGAGCGCGGCGCCCGACTTCGCCAGCGCATCCTCGGTGAGCAGATCGGCGGCTAGAGTCAGACCGAACAGCAGCAGAATGCTGCAGGCACCGATCAGCCCCAGCAGAGGATGAACGAGAAACAGCACGCAGAGGAAGAGCGGCGCCCAGAGCGCGTCGAACAGCATCGGGCACGCACTGGATTCCACGAACTGGCGTATGGTGGTGAGATCGCGATAGGCATCTGTCGCCCGCGCCGGATCGTTGCGGTAGGCGCATTCCAGGCAACCCGAAAGCACGAGGGGACGGAGCCGGTCTTCGAGCCATCCGCCGAGCCGGTTCAGCGCGGCGCGGCGTAGCGCGTCGAGCACCGATCCAACGACGACCATGACCGCAACAATCAGGGTGAGCATCAGAAGGGTATCGCCGCTCCGGCTGGTCAGCACGCGATCGTAGATCTGGAGCAGATAGATGGAAGGAGCGAACAGCAGCAGGTTGTAGCTGCAGCTATAGGCGAACACGAGCGCCAGCGAACCGGCGCAGGCCCACAGCGCGGCATGCAGAGGAGTTTGTAGCGGCGGCACCAACTGCAACCTGAGGGGCCGGATCAGCATCGTCGTCACCGCCGAGATTTGCAAACAACTTGCCTTCGGCCTCGTCACTCAGTGTCAATCCGCACTGGACCGATCGACGGCAAATCGGAGGCCGACGGGTGCCGCCGATCTCCGATTGCCGGGGGCTGGTCAGACCCAGGTGGCGAAGTGGAAATCAACCTCTCCGCCCATTGCGGCGTTGCCGTTTCCGCCGTCGCCGCCAATGCCCGCCATCACTTGCTGCGACTGGTCCACCCAGAGATGGTTGGTCTGATCGGCCGTCGTGTTGGCGAAAACCTTGGACGTATCGTGACCGCTGTAGTTCTTCTGATCGCCGTTCGAGTCGGCGTTCGCTGCATAAGCCTTCTTCGCGCTCGCGTCGGCGTCCCAGGAAGCCTTCTGGTAAACGTTATCGCCGGTCTTGACAGTCACGTCGGAACCGATGGCCTTATTGGTCGGATCGAAGTTGACCGTCGGCTTGCTGATGATTGCTCCCTTGAAGGAGCCATCACCGCCGTTGCCGACGTTCTGGCCGCCGGTGTTGATCGACTTGAACTGGATTGAGTCGGAAACGTGAATCGATGGCTTTGGCACTGGCATCATCTGAGCCTCCGTCCTGTTGTTGTTCTCGCGCATCATCCACCCCACGCAGGGAGCGGATATGCTCGGCGAATCTCATCTAGGATTGCTTCAGCGAGATAGATGCCAAATGGGATGCATCCATTTGGGTGGGTACGTACGAAAGGCTGCAGCATGCGCCTTTGCGGTCATTGACCATGCGCCGAAAGGCCGCCTGCCACTGCGCAGACAAAACGAGATGATCAAGCGGAATGACCGGACTATGCCTGCGGGGGGCGCGGTGAACGGGCTTTATGCCAGCAGGTGAAGGTCGGACAACAGGTGTGCGGCGAGATCGCCGCCTATCGCAAGATTGCCGTCGCCGCCATGCCCGCCCACTCCCGCGATCTGCACTGCGCTCTGATCGATATGCACGTTGTTGATCTGATCCGCCACGGCGGTGGCATGCGGACCGGCCACCGCAATGTTGATCGGAGCATAGATTGCAATGCTGACATCGACGAGGCTACCCGAGAAATAGCCGTTGCCGCCGTTGCCGGCGTGGTTCGCCCCGGTCGCAATCGCATCGGAACCGCCCCAGAGGCCGGAGGAGCCGGCATGGCCGCCCATTGCGAGATTGCCGTTGCCGCCGTTGCCGCCGATGCCGGCCATCTGGAAGGCGAACTGATCCAGCTGCACATTGTTGTACTGATACGCGTAGAAACTGGAACTGTATCCCGCCACCGAGATGTTGATCGGGTCGTACACAACGACGGAAGTGTGGACGAGACTGCCGCTGAAGCTCCCATCGCCGCCGTTGCCGGCATGACCGCCGCCTGTGTCTATTCCACCGCCTGGACCGGACCCGGTCGCTGAGACGTTGCCGCCGACTGCCGCGTTGCCATCGCCGCCATGGCCGCCCACTCCCGCGATCTGGATGACGGATTGATCGATTGCGACCGTGTTCGACTGGCTCGCATAGGCCGTGCCGCCGGGGCCGGCGACCGCGATGTTGATCGGCTTGTAGATCACGATCGGCGCATCCAGCAGCGTTCCGGAGAAGTGGCCGTCGCCGCCATTGCCGGCCCCGTTGGCGCCGGTCGCGATTGCGCCCGCGGTGAACGAATCAAGGTCGATATTGCCTCCCGTGGCGACATTGCCGCTGCCACCGCCGCCGCCCACGCCGGCGATCTGAACAGCGGATTGGTCGACGTTCAGGTTGTTCGTCTGGTTCGCCAGGGCAATCGAACCGTATCCGGCAGACACCGAGATGTTGATCGGCGCATAGATCACCATGGAGGCATGAATGGCGCCTCCATAAAAATAACCGTCGCCGCCGTTGCCGGCCGAATTGCCGCCGGTCTCCACCAGGGCTGGGCCGGCCCCGATGTGGGCCGAGGCGGCAGCAGGGCCGATGGACGAAAGTTTTGTGACAGCGTTGTCGTGGTTTCCGCTCTGGGCGAGCGGCCCAGACTTCGCCGGGGCGTGTTGATCGGCCTGAACGGCTGGATCCGCGCTGGCTTTACCGGGTTTGTCGGCGGGTCCCGCCATCCGCACATGGGGAGACGGGCCGCCCCCGGCGTGCACGTCTGCTGTCAAAGGGGCGCGTCCAATCGCCCAGCCGCCATGGTCGAAGGGATCGATCACGGAGAAGTGCAAAGCGGTCGAGACCGGCAATGGGGCGCTATGATCATCGTGCCCAACGTGATGGGAAGAATGAAACGGTCGGATTCCATCCGACATCCGCGCAAAATCCATCACCGCCTCCTCATGGAGATTCTCCGATCTCAAGGGCCAAAAGCCCAGCCGTCAGTTCGGATGCATCGCTTCAGGCGATAGCCGTAACATCGGTTACATTCGTTCGGGTACGGATACAGCCTTTAAGGCGTCATGCGGGCCGAGCTGTCCACTGCGCCACTAGAAATGCTCTGTGTCTCGTTATCTTCAGAGTTCCCAGCGACAACGATTCATTGCTCAAACAATGTCCGCGCTTCTCAAATTTTGAGCGCACACTGCTCAAGCGATAGGCGAGCGTGATCCATCCATTGGCTTCGTTAAGCAGCGATGCCGTATTCTTGCGTGCAACGCGCGGCTTGAGCCACACACGAGTTTGACTGTCCCGATGAACTGCGATGGGATGAAGGGTGCGTGAACGCACGTCCAGACAGGAGACAGCCAATGTGCGCGGGCGACGACAAGAACTGTCCTGAATTCGAATTGCATCACCGCAAGTTCAAGGAGACGCTTGATCGGGAACGCCGGTCCTTCCTGAGGTCCAGCTTCGCCGCGGCCGGCGGCGCAGCGGCGATGACCGCGGGCGGCATTTCGCTGGTGACCCCGCGGATGGCAGCTGCCGCCGAAAGAAACCAGCCGGCCAAGCGTTCCTATCATCATCTGCCGGCGAACGCCGACACCGTGCATTGGGGCTATTTCAGCAAGAAGCTGAAGCCGCAGGTGGAGATCGACTCCGGCGACTTCATCACCATCGAAGCGTTGACCCACCATGCCAATGATGACGCCGAGCGCATGGTGAAGGGCGATCCCGGCGCGGAAAGCGTATTCCTGTGGACCAAGGACAAGAAGGGCGTCAACAGACGCGGTGCAGGGCCGATGGATGCATCGCTGTTCGGGCGAGGCGCAGGCGAAGGGCTTGGCGTGCATATCTGCACCGGCCCGGTCTACATACGCGGCGCCCAGGAGGGAGACGTGATCGAGTTGCGCATCATCGATGTGACGCCGCGGCCCTGCGCCAATCCGAAATATCCGGGAAAGGCCTTCGGTAGCAACGCAGCCGCCTGGTGGGGCTTTCACTACAAGGACCTGCTCACCGAGCCAAAGCCGCGCGAAGTGGTCACGATCTACGAGGTCGACGCCACCGGCGAGCGCAACTGGGCGAAGGCCGTGTACAATTTCCGATGGACTCCGCAGACGGACCCCTTCGGCGTGGTTCACAAAACCATCGACTACCCCGGCGTTCCAGTCGATCATTCCACGATCAAGGAAAACCATGGCATCCTGAAGAATGTGCGCATTCCGATACGGCCGCACTTCGGCGTGATCGGCCTGGCGCCCAAGGAAGCCGACATCGTCGACTCGATTCCGCCGAGCTATACCGGCGGCAATATCGACAATTGGCGCATCGGCAAGGGCGCCACGATGTATTATCCCGTTTCCGTCGAAGGCGGCCTGCTATCGGTCGGCGATTCCCATGCTTCTCAAGGCGATTCAGAGCTGTGCGGCACGGCCATCGAATGCTCGTTGAACGGCACCTTCCAGATCATCCTGCACAAGAAGGCCGACCTCGTCGGTACAGCGCTGGAAGCTCTGGACTATCCGATGCTGGAAACCAAGGACGAGTGGCTGGTGCACGGCTTCAGCTTCGCCAACTATCTCACCGAACTGGGAGACAAGGCACAGTCGGACATCTACTCGAAATCGTCGGTTGACCTTGCCTTGCGCGATGCATTCCGCAAGATGCGAAAGTTTCTGATGACGACCAAGGGGCTGACCGAGGATGAAGCGATCTCATTGATTACGATCGGCGTCGACTTCGGCATCACCCAGGTGGTGGATGGAAATTGGGGCGTTCACGCCGTCATCAAGAAGGATATCTTCGCTGGCGGCGAGACTTGATCCTTGACACCCACGCGGCCGGCCTTCGCAGGTCCCGGCCGCGTCTCGCTCCGCATCGAGGCAACCGCGCTGAAGCCGACCTATGGCGGAAGCAAGCTGGAGGCGTGCGATGGATGATCGAACCACGCGATTGGCGCTGGAGCGGCACTGGTCTGCTTCGGATGCGGGCGATTTCGAGGCCGAACATGAAATCTACCGCGAGGATGCCGTGCTCCATTATCCGCAATCGGGCGAGTGGATCCGCGGCCGGCACAACATTCGGGAGAGCCGGTTCGTCCAGCCGAACAAGAAGCGGTTTACGGTCCGGCGAATTGTCGGCAGCGGCGATTTCTGGGTCAGTGAATTCGTCCTGAGCTATGACGGCGTACCGTCTTACGCGGTGAGCATCATGGAATTTCGCGAAGGGCTGGTGGCCAACGAAACCCAGTACTTCGCCGACCGGTTTGACCCTGCGCCCTCGCGTGCGCATCTCGTCGGCGAGTAGAAATAGCGTCATTCGCCGCGGAGAGAACGGCGCGGCGCGGATGTAACCGGCGCCCGTCAGAACGTCTCGGTAATCTTGTTCAGGCGCGGGGGGCGATCCGGGTCGAAGCCGCATGCGCGCGCCGTCTGCTCGATCATCCGGTAGGCGGGAACGAGCATGGTGATCGCGTCGGTGGCAGAATCGTCCTCGGCAAGCCACGGCAACGAGCCGAGCGGACCGCCGGCGAGATGCAGCGCGATTCTTTCCTCGCGCAATTCCCTGGCCAGCGCATCCACCGTGGCGGCCGTTTCATCCGCCAGGCGCATCATGATGACCGGCGTGCGCGACGATAGCGCGGCGCGCGGGCCATGCTGCAGTTCGGCGGCGGAAACGCCGATCGCGGGCAGGCGCAGGATTTCGGAAATTTTCAGCGCGATCTCCCGCGCCGGGCCCAGCGCCAGGCCCCGCCCCGCCACGAACACAGCCGACGCGCCGGCGAGATCAGCGGCAATGGCCGACCAGTCGAGCCCGTCCGCGTGGGCCAGGCGCCCGGGCAATCTGTCGAGGGCGCTTCTGAGCGCAACATCGTCGGCGAGCTCGGCCACAAGCGCAGCGCCCGCAGCCATGGAGCCGATCACTGTCTTGGTCGCCGCGACGGAGTGCTCG
>JAEZEU010000170.1 GCA_023432885.1 Pseudomonadota bacterium
AAGCCGCCGGGCAACACCACCGGCTCCTTGCCACCGTTGTCGTAAGTCGGTCGGAACTCAACCGCATCTTCCGCGATGCCGTCCAGCAGCAGCCGGGCGACGTCGGTTAGCCGCGCCTCGGTGTAACGCATCGCGGCGGGGTTATCGCCATCGATATTGCCGAAATTCCCCTGCCCGTCGACCAGCGGATAGCGCGAGTTGAATTGCTGCGCCAGACGCACCATCGCATCGTAAATCGCCTGGTCGCCATGCGGATGGTACGAGCCCATCACTTCGCCGACGATCTTGGCCGACTTCTTTGGAGTGCCGCCGGGGTCGAGCCGCAGCTCGCGCATGCCGTAGAGGATGCGCCGGTGCACCGGCTTCAGGCCGTCGCGGGCGTCCGGCAGCGCCCGGTGCATGATGGTCGAGAGCGCATAGGCGAGATAGCGCTCTTCCAGCGCATCGCGCAGCATGACCTCGTGGACCTCGGCCGGTTCCGGCGGAGTTATTTGCTTTCCCATAGGAGCCGTTCTGGATTTTTGATAGGGCGAATCGATTGCGAATCAGCAGCTCAATTTAGGCTGCATGGGGCCGCTACGAAACCTCGTGCGATCGGATACGACGGGAATTTGCCGGTAGCAAGTCACCTGCTGATCGCCGGAACCGGCGGGCGCGATGCCGGGGCCGAGCGCAATTTGTTCATGGCCGGCAACTCCACGAACCGCCACGACAGCCAGGTCAGCGGCGTGGCCATCAGAAGCGAGAAAACAAAGGCCGCGGCGAGGATGAGAGTCACCGGCACGTCCTCGAACTGCTGGATCGCGTATATGGTCAACCAGGCCGCGATCCACAGAGTGAGTGGATGCAGCAGGTAGAAGCTGTAGGAGATCCTGCCGTAGAACCTGACAATCGCCAGGTCGAGCGGCTTGAAGATCGCCGCCTCGCGCCAGGCAATCACCATCACAAGGGTGGCCGCCGACAGGCATTGCACCAGCAATGTCCATGTCCCCGTCGGCTTGAAGAACGAGCAGGCGCAAAAGATCGCGACGGAGGCGATTGCCAGCAGCGTGACCGCAAGCGGCGTCAATTTCTCGGCCAGCTCCCGACCCCGGAAATGCACGAGTATGCCCACCGGAAAGGCGAACAACGGCGCAAGATTGGTGTCATCGCCAAGCGCTCGCGAGAATTGGCCGACGAAGGCGAGCCCGAACAGCACGACGGCGATCGCGATCAATGGCCGTGCTCCATATCGCAGGAACAGCCAGACGCACAGAATGATCAGCGGGGTTGCCGCCAGCTCCGCCTTCATCGACCACATCACGAGGTCGATATCGACACGCACCATCAGCATGTTGGCGAGGATGTTGAGCGGCGCAAACGACGCCTTCTCGTATACGGTGAAGCCGAAGCCGTAGTAGATCGCCGCAAAGATGGCGACGGTCAGGATCGCCGCCGGGTAAAGGCGGAACACGCGGGCGGTGACGAAGCGGGTGATCTCGAAGTTGCGGTCCAGTGAACGGGCCAGCACGAAGCCGCTGATCACGAAGAAGGCAACCACCGCACCGTAGCCGTTGCTCAGGGCGTGGATGGCGGACAGCCCAACCCGGTCGAGCAGGTTCCGGCCGGGCAATTCCGCAAACGCAAAAGCGGTCCAGGAATTGGAGACGTGCATCAGCGCAACGGTCAGCGCGGCAATGCCGCGCATGGACTCGATGCGGGGAAGGAATTGTCGCTTGTCGGTATTGGACACGCCGGGAACTGGTGATGTCAGATTCCGGTTCTTAACCCAACGTTCAGGGCTGCGCCAGCCTGAGACGGCGCTTCAAGACCGCATTGATGAAGCCTTCCCGGGCGTCGGAATGTCCCTGCCCGCGCGGCTCCAGCACATGGCGGAGCAGGAACATGCCGGTGAGGCGGAAACCGTCCTGCAAATCCTCTTCGGTCAGGCCGTTGCCGCCGCCCCCTCCCTCGCGCAAGAAGGCAGGCAGCCGTAACAGGCGGTCGCGCCAGGGCTCGCCGGCAGTGCGCGATACGGCCCCACCGGATTTCGGCGAGACATAGATCAGGTCATCGGTTTCACCGGTAGCGACACAATTGGATAGATCGAGCCCGAACCCGCACTCGGCAAGCATTGCAAGTTCGAAGCGCACGACATGTGCGGCAGCGCCGCCCGCTTCTTCGAAATCGTCGAGCGTGTGTTGCAGCATATCGTAGATGTCTTGATGCGGATCGCGCTCGGGCAACAGGCGCACGAGGGCGGCCAGATGCGTCACGCCATAGACCGCGTGCGAGGACGTCAGCAGCGAGCCGGCGCGCAATTGCGTGCCCTCGACGGTGTAGGTCCCGAGATGCTCATCGAGCCGCGCCCGCCACACCGCGCGCACGCTGTTGCCGGGCTGCAGTAGCGGCCGCATGCGTGAACCGGCCCCGCCGCGCACCAGACCGAGATGCCGGCCATGCTCGCGCGTCAGCAGCTCGGCAATGGCGGAGGATTCGCCATGCCGCCGCACGCCCAGCACGATGCCTTCGTCGGTCCATTCCATGGTGAAAAGCGTAGCACGTAGGGTGGACAAAGCGTAGCGTGCTCACCTTCGCGACCAACAGAGTCAGCCACATGGTGGCGGGCTCGGCCCAGCGCGGCTCCGCCCACTTAAGGAGCCTCACGCATCAAACCAGTCCTTGGCATCGCCTGTGAAGGACAGATAGATCCCCGTCGCACCCAAGACCCAGGATACGCTGTCGACGAAGACGTCGAACTGCATGCCGCGCTCGGCGATGACTTCCGCCAGCACGATCAGCGAATAGAACAGCGCAGCCGACAACAACCAGCGTGGCCAGCTCTTGCGCCGGCGCGCCGCGAACCAGATCAGACAGAAAAAGAGCGGCAGCAGCAGCAACGAAAAAAGGGTACTGACCGCGATCCTCTGCTCGGTCATGTCGGCGGTCGGGGTGCGGTCCGCAAACGCCACCCTCAACGCATCCAGCACCAGCGACGCATATAGCAGGACTTCGAACCACCAGACATTTTTCGGTATGTTCATGGCGGAACCCGCCTATTCCTTGGGGAACTCGAGTCCCATCTCGCGGTAACGGTCGGGATCGCTGCCCCAGTCTTCGCGCACTTTCACGAAGAGGAAGAGATGCACGGGGTGGCCGACGATCTCGGCGATCTCCTTGCGCGCCGCGGCCCCGATCGACTTGATGGTGGCGCCGCCCCTGCCGAGCACGATCTTGCGCTGGCTTTCTCGCTCGACAAAGATCGTCTGCTCGATGCGCACCGAATGGTCCTTGCGCTCGGTCCAACTGTCGGTCTCAACCGTGGACTGATACGGCAGCTCCTGGTGCAGTTGCTGATAGATCTTTTCGCGCGTGATCTCGGCGGCGAGATGGCGCATGGGCGCCACCGACATCTGATCCTCGGGATACAGGAAGGGCCCCTCCGGCAGCGCGGCGGCGAGCGCGCTGCGCAGGTCGCCGGTGCCGTCGCCCGACAATGCCGAGATCATGAAGGTCTGCTCGAACCTCATGCGGTCGTTGGCGGCCTTGGCCAGCGCCAGCAGCTTCTCGCGCGGCACGAGATCAATCTTGTTGATCACCAGCATCTTCGGATGCGCCACGCCCGCCAGCTTCTCGAAGATAGCTTCCGCCTCGGCATCAAAGCCAAGTCTGGCGTCGAGCAGCATGCAGACGAGGTCCGCGTCATGCGCGCCGGTCCAGGCCGTGGTGACCATGGCGCGGTCGAGCCGCCGTTTCGGCGCGAAAATGCCGGGCGTGTCGACCAGGATGATCTGGGTGCTCCCCTCGACGACGATGCCGCGAATGAGCGCTCGCGTGGTCTGCACCTTGCGCGAGACAATCGATACTTTTTCACCGACCAGCGCGTTGACCAGCGTGGACTTGCCGACATTGGGCGCGCCAATCAGGGCGACGAAGCCGCAGCGCGTTGCGGCGGTCGCCGTTTCGTCAGCCTTCATATTTGCCGCCGACTTCGCGGGCGAGCATCGCCAAGGCCGCGTTCTTTTCCGCCGCGCGCTTGTTGCCGCCGACGCCCTCGGCGGGCTCCAGTCCCGGCAAGATGACCGCCACGCGGAAATGCGGATCGTGATGCGGTCCAGTGCGCTCGATCTCGCGATAGACCGGCGTTGGCAGCGCCTTGGACTGCGCCCATTCCTGCAGCGCGGTCTTGGCGTCGCGCATCGGGCGGCGATTCTTGTGCATCCGCTCGGTCCAGTGCCGCTCGACGAAGGCGGCCGCCGCCGGATAACCACCGTCGAGATAGATCGCGCCGATCACCGCCTCGCAGATGTCGCCGAGCACGGACTCGCGCAACCGCGCGGCGGCGGCAGCATTGCCGACTGCGCCTAGCTTGATGTCGTCGGCAAGACCGAGCGATCTTGCCACCTCTGCGCAGGTCTCGCGGCGCACCAGATCGGCCAGGCGTTTGGACAGCTCGCCCTCATCGGCCTTTGGAAAGGCCTTGTAGAGCATGTCGGAGATGACGAGACCGAGCACGTGATCGCCGAGGAACTCCATGCGCTGGTAACTGTCGGCGCGGTTGCGCTTCGCCGGGCTAAGCGCAGATACATGGGTGAGCGCCGTGACGAGGCCGGCGCGCTTGGCGAACTTGTGCCCGATGCGGGCCTCGAGCGAATTCAGCGCCGCCGTGCTGCGCGCGCCCGCACCCTGCTTTTTCTTCCTCGGCGCAGCAACGGGCGCGGCTTCGGGCTCTCGGCTTTCGTCGCCGGATTTTGCGGTTTTCTGGATGACGGGGGTGTCGTCGTTCATCGCACGATGGTGAAAAGGCGATTCCAGCGCACGGCCGTCGGCCAGCGCCAGAACATCCACGCATGCTCGCCCTCGGCAATCGAGAAGAAGATCATCTGGGCGCGGCCGATGATGTTCTGGAACGGCACGTAGCCGACCGCCGACAGCACGCGGCTGTCGGTCGAGTTGTCGCGATTGTCTCCCATCATGAAGAAATGGCCGGCCGGCACGGTGTAGACATTGGTGTTGTCGTAGAAGCCGACATCGACGCAATCGAGGGTCTCGTAGCTGACCCCGTTCGGCAGCGTCTCCTTCCACCGCTTGACGCGCGAGTTGGCGTCCGAGCCGCAGGGGTCTTCGCCGACGAAATCGGATAGCCGCTCGCGCTTGACCGGCACGTCGTTGATGTAGAGCAACCCTTCCTTCATCTGGATGCGGTCGCCCGGCAGGCCGATCACGCGCTTGATGTAGTCGGTGGAATCGTCTTTGGGCAGGCGGAATACCACGATGTCCCCGCGGGAGGGCTCGGAGCCGAAAATGCGCCCCGAGAACAAGGGCGGCGAGAGCGGAATCGAGTAATGGCTGTAGCCGTACGAATATTTGGAGACGAACAAGTAATCGCCCACCAGAAGCGTCGCCTTCATCGATCCCGAAGGGATGTTGAAGGGCTGAAAGAGGAAGGTGCGGATCACCAGCGCGATCAGCAGGGCATGGATGACGACGCGGACGGTTTCGCCAAATCCGCTCTCTGATTTAGTCCCTGACGTCACGCTCATCGCTTTCTCTTTTCCACTCGCGCCCTGCGCGCTGGCAGAACGTTCTCCACGGGCGAATCGGCTTCCCGCCCCGCCCAAGAAAATGCTCTATAGCTCTGTTGTTGAGAACGAATTCCAGCACGAACCGGAAACCGATCCTCAGTCGACTTGAATTGCTTGCGGCGTTTTAGACGGTTGTTCGCACAGGCGCAATCAAGGCCCGCAACAAAACTTTGTAATCCTTTGATATGTAAGGTATTTTTAGTTTAGGACGGCCTGGCGGCGAATCGGCGCCTCCCGCCTCACGATTTGCCGGGGACGACGGCCGAAATTATGACGAACGCCTGCGCGAGCGGCCAGTCGTCGGTGATGGACAGGTCGATCCGGGCCGCAAAACCTTCGGGCGTCAGGACCTGTAGGCGGGCGAGCGCTCCGCCGGTCAGCTCCATGGTCGGCCGGCCGCCGGGCAGGTTCACTACCCCCATGTCGCGCCACCACACTCCGCGCCGGATTCCGGTTCCCAGCGCTTTGGAACAGGCCTCCTTGGCGGCAAAGCGCTTGGCATAGGTGGCAACCACCATCTTCTCGCTCTTGGCGCGCCGCTCCGCCCGCGCGCGCTCCGTTGCGGTGAAGATGCGATCGAGAAATCGGTCGCCATGGCGCTCGATCACCTTGGCGACGCGGGTAATGTCGATCAGGTCGGAGCCGATGCCGATGATCATGCCGCGCTTTCCACCTTCTGCCGGCCCCGCGCCATGGCCGCGCGCATTTGCCGGACGGTCTCACCGATGCCGACGAGGATCGCTTCCCCGATCATGTAGTAGCCGATGTTGAGCTCGACGATCTCCGGCAGCGCGGCGATGGTCTCCGCGGTGGCATAGTCGAGCCCGTGGCCGGCATGCACCTCCAGCCCAGCCTCGCGCGCGAGCGTTGCGCCCGCCTTGATGCGGTGCCATTCGGCCTCCGCCTTGGCGGCATGGCCGTCGACGACGGCATCGCACCAGGCGCCGGTGTGGATTTCGATCACGGGCGCACCCAGCCTCGCCGCCATCTCGATCTGGCGCGGATCGGCGGCGATGAACAGCGATACGCGGATACCGACATCGCCGAGCTTTGCGATCACAGGTTGCAACTGGTCATACTGGCCGGCAACATCGAGACCGCCTTCGGTAGTGAGTTCCTCGCGCCGCTCCGGCACCAGGCACACCGCATGGGGTTTGGTAGCGAGCGAGATCCGCAGCATATCGTCGGTCGCCGCCATCTCGAAATTCAGCGGCTTGGAAATCTCGGCCTTCAGCCGCCTCATGTCCTCGTCGCGGATGTGGCGGCGGTCTTCCCGAAGGTGCGCGGTGATGCCGTCGGCGCCCGCCTCGATCGCGGCAAGGGCGGCGCGCACCGGATCGGGACGCGCTCCCCCGCGCGCATTGCGCAGGGTTGCGACGTGGTCGACATTGACGCCAAGGCGCAGCGGCGGAGCTTTGGGCATGGCTGACTCGCAACAGGTAGTACGGTAGGCGATCCCTCATCCTGGAGCCGCCACCGGGTCCGCGCAAAGCGCGGCCCGATGATAAACTCCGCGGCGTGCAAGGATGCGGCTCCCGATGTGGCCTCATGTTTACCCGGCAATGGGTAGCACTGTCCGGAAACAGCGCAAGAGCGCCTCCTGACCATGAGAGTCTACCGCATGCGAAAATTACCCGTTGACGCGTTCGACCCTCGCGACAACCGCCTTTGCACGGAGTTGCGCGATAATTGCACTGAGATGCTTGAGGTCATAGACTTCGAGGTCGATGGTGAGCTCGGTGAAATCGGGCGAGCGGCGGTACATGCTTATGTTGTCGATATTGCCGTCATGCTCGGCAATCACCGTGGCGACCTGGGCGAGACTGCCGGGCTCGTTGACATTGTCCACGCGGATGCGCGCCGGAAAGCGCTGCGGCGTGGTCTCGTCGATGTCCCAGCGCACGTCGAGCCAGCGCTCCGGCTCGTCCTCGAAATCCTTCAGCGCAGGCGCCTGGATGGGGTAGACCGTGATTCCCTCGCCCGGGGTGATGATGCCGACTATGCGGTCCCCCGGCACCGCGCCGCCATTGGGCGCGAACTTGATCGGTAGATCGGCCTTGCCGGTACCGCCGACCGGGATCACCGCTGCGCTGCGCGCCGCGTTCTGCGGCTGCGCCGCCTTCAACTTGTCGGCGAGACCCTTCTTCAGGCCGTAGCGCGCCACGCGCTCTTCCTTATAATCGGGATACATCGCGCGGGCGACGTCGGAAGCCTTGATCTCGCCGCGACCGACCGAGGCCATCACGTCATCGATGGACGTTCGCGCCAGCCGTGGCAGGGCGCCCTTCAGCTTGTCGTCGGCATATTCGATCTTGGCGCGCGCAAACAGGCGCTCGATGATGCGGCGGCCGAGTCCCGCATACTGGTCGCGGACCGCTGTGCGGGTGGCTCGACGGATCGCGGCGCGCGCCCTGCCCGTCACCGCCAGCGTTTCCCAGGCAGAGGGCGGCGCCTTTTGCGCCTCCGATGTCAGCACCTCGACCTCGTCGCCGTTCGCGAGCTCCGACGAAAGCGGCGCGAACTTGCCGTTGATCTTGCAGCCTACCGCGCTGTTGCCGACGTCGGTGTGCACGGCATAGGCGAAGTCGATCACGTTGGCATGACGCGGCAGCGCGATCAGCTTGCCGCGCGGGGTGAAGCAGAACACCTGGTCGTGAAACAGCTCGAGCTTGGTATGCTCGAGAAATTCTTCCGGGTTTGCGCTTTCCGACAGCATGCCGATAGTGTGACGCAGCCAGGCAAACGCGTTGGATTCCCGCTTCAAGAGCTCCGTCGGCGAGCCGACACCGTCCTTGTAGAAGGCATGGGCGGCGATGCCGAACTCGGCGATGCGGTCCATCTCCTCGGTGCGGATCTGCAGCTCGACGCGCTGGTTGCCGGGACCGATCACGGTAGTGTGGATCGAGCGATAGTCGTTCTGCTTCGGGGTCGAGATGTAGTCCTTGAAGCGGCCGGGCACCACGGGCCAGGTGGTGTGAACCACGCCGAGCGCGCGGTAGCAGGCCTCCACCGAGTCGAGCACGACGCGGAAGCCGAAGATGTCGGACAACTGCTCGAAGCCGACGGACTTGCGTTCCATCTTGGTCCAGATCGAAAACGGCTTCTTGCGCCTGCCGTAGACGTGAGCGACCACGCCGTTCTTCTGCAAACTCTTGACGAGTTGGCTTTCGATCTCGCCGATCAGGTTACGGTTACGCTCGGCCAGGCCATCGAGGCGCTGCTTGACCACGGCATAGGCTTCCGGATCGAGCGTGCGGAAGGAAAGATCTTCCAGCTCCTCGCGCATCTCCTGCATACCCATGCGGCCGGCGAGCGGCGCATAAATGTCGAGCGTCTCCTCCGCGATGCGGCGGCGCGAGGCCGACGGCACGAACTCCAGCGTGCGCATGTTGTGCAGGCGATCGGCCAGCTTGATCAAGAGCACGCGGACGTCATCGGCGATGGCGAGCAGAAGCTTGCGCTGATTCTCCGCCTGCTTGGCCTCGCGCGAGACCAGCTCGAGACGCTTCAGCTTCGTCAGGCCCTCCACCAGCGCACCGATCTCGTGGCCGAATATCTGGTCGATCTCGGCCCGCGTGGCCTCGGTATCCTCGATCGTGTCGTGGAGAAGTGCCGCAACGATCGTGGCGTCGTCGAGCTTGAGGTCGGTGAGGATCGCTGCGACCTCGAGCGGATGGGAGAAATAAGGATCGCCCGAGGCGCGGGTCTGCGCGCCATGCGCCTTCATGGCATAGACATAGGCGCGGTTGAGCAGGTCCTCGTTGGTATTCGGGTTGTACGATCTTACTTTTTCAACCAGATCGTACTGCCGCATCATGCCGGCGCGCGGCTTGGGCGAACGGGCGGGTGCAGTCGCGGGCGCGACCGCAACCTGCTCGGTCGCGGCCTGCATCTGTCGTGATCTGTGACGCCAAAACGCCATCAATTCGTCCTGTCAGAGCGCTCGCAGCGCACCCGTATATGCCGTTCGAAATGCATCCAACCGGGCATAGACGGCTTGTCCGCCATGTAAAGAACGCATCCTAACCAGAAAAATGTCAACAAAAGCAAAGGCCCGAACAAATTGTCCGGGCCTTTCGTCAAATTGCAGTGCTCAG
>JAEZEU010000176.1 GCA_023432885.1 Pseudomonadota bacterium
CGCGCGATGAAGACGACCTCGTCGCCGTCGAGCAGCGCGAGCGACGAGATTTCCTGCGCGGCACTGGCGATGCGGTCGAGCACCGGCTGCAGCACCGCGACCACCTGGTTCGAGCGCAGATAAGAGCCGGCCAGCGTCAGCACATGCGGCGTCAGCGTGAACAGCTTTCCGTCGCTCGCAACGAAGCCGCCGCGCTCCAGCGTGAAGAGGATACGGCGCGCAGTGGCGCGCGGCAGATCGGCGGCGCGCGCGACGTCGCTGAGCGTCATCGGACCGGGCGCGTTGCCGCAGGCCTGCAACAGGCGCAAGCCCCGGTCGAGGCTCTCGACAAAGTCGGTGGCGCGTTCCTCGCGGCTTTCGCGTTTCAGCTTTGGCATGGGCCGTTCATTGTTTGCGCGTGATCCTTTCGGAAAACCGGTGCCCCTTTCGGATCACGCGGCTCGAACGGTTCAAGAATGCGCTTGCTGCAAATTTCAGGCATGGCATAATTCGCCCAATTGTTCAATATGCGAACACACCGCCCGAAGGGACCGCCGCCATGATGAGCCAGGAACAGAACGACCTGATCACGCGCACCGGGCCGAAAGACCCCTGCGGCAAGCTGATGCGGATGTACTGGCAGCCCGCGGCGCTGGTCGATGAACTCGAGGGGCCGCGGCCGGTGCGGCCGGTCAAGCTGCTCGGCGAGACCCTCGTGCTGTTCCGCAACGAGCAGGGCCGCTACGGCCTGATGGATCGCCACTGCGCGCATCGCGGCGCCGACCTCGCCTTCGGCAGGCTGGAGCATGGCGGGCTGCGCTGCGCGTTTCACGGCTGGCTGTTCGACGCGACCGGCCAGTGCATCGAGACGCCGGCGGAGCCGGCCGGCTCGCAGCTCTGCAAGGGCATCAGGCAGCGATCCTATCCCGTTGTCGAGAAGGGCGGCATTCTCTGGGCGTATCTCGGCGAAGGCGCTCCGCCCGCCTTTCCGGAGATCGACGCCTTCGTCGCGCCCGACAGCCACACCTTCGCCTTCAAGGGCCACATGAACTGCAACTGGCTGCAGGCGCTGGAGGTCGGCATCGACCCGGCGCATGCGTCATACCTGCATCGGTTCTTCGAGGACGAGGATACGTCCGGCGCCTACGGCAAGCAGTTCCGCGGCGCCTCCGCGGGCTCCGACATGCCGATGACCAAGATCCTGCGCGAATACGACCGCCCGATCATCAATGTCGAGCACACCGAATACGGCCTGCGGCTGATTGCGCTGCGCGAGCTGGACGAGGAGCGCACCCATGTGCGCGTCACCAATCAGCTCTTTCCGCACGGCTTCGTCATTCCCATGAGCACGGAGATGACGATCACGCAGTGGCACGTGCCGATCGATGACGAGAATTGCTACTGGTATGCGATCTTCACCAGCTACACGAGCCCGGTCGACAAGAAGAAGATGCGTGACCAGCGGCTCGAGCTCTACGAATTGCCCGACTACAAGTCCCGCAAGAACAGGAGCAACGACTACGGCTTCGATCCGCACGAGCAGGCGACGGCGACCTATACCGGCATGGGCACGGACATCAACGTGCACGATCAGTGGGCGGTGGAATCGATGGGCGGGATCCAGGACCGCACCAAGGAACATCTCGGCCAGAGCGACAAGGCGATCATCCAGTATCGCCGCCTGCTGCGCCAGGAGATCGAGAAGGCCGCCGGCGGCGAGAAGCCGATGCTGCATCTGGATGAGGCGCATGCCCGCTCGATCCAGGGCCCGGCCACCATGGACGGCATCGGCCCGACCACGGGCTGGGAAATCTACTGGATGGAAGTCGACGTGAAGCGGCGGCGCGGCGCGCCATGGGCGGCGCCGGTGCCGAGCGAGATCGCCGGCAAGGTGCAGCGGCTTTCGGCGGCGGAATAATTCTGGCACCGTCATTCCGGGATGGTTCGAAGGACCAGACCCGGAATCTCAAGATTCCGGGTTCGATGCTGCGCATCGCCCCGGAATGACGGAAGAAGCTCTGGGGGAAATCGCGTTGAGTTTTGTCGAGCGCCACGGCCTGTGGTCGGCCGAGCAGAAAGAGGCGGCAGGCCGCCTCGCCCGCATCGTCGAGGAGCGCAGGCTCGAAGTCATCCGCCTCGCCTTTCCGGACCAGCACGGCATCTTGCGCGGCAAGACGCTGGTGGCGGTGGATGCGCTGGCGACGCTGGAAAGCGGCTGCTCTATCACGACCACGATGCTGGCGAAAGACACCTCGCACCGCACGGTGTTTCCGGTGTTCACATCAGGCGGCGGCTTCGGCATGAAGGAGATGGAAGGCGCGGCCGACGTGCTGATGGTCGCCGATCCCCTGACCTTCCGCGTGCTGCCATGGGCGCCCGCCACGGGCTGGCTGATGTGCGATCTCTACTTCGCCGATGGTCGGGCGGTGCCGTTCGCGACACGCGACCTCTATCGCGGCGTGATCGAGAAGCTGGCCGGCCGCGGCTTCGAATTCGTCGCCGGCCTCGAGGTCGAGTTCCACCTCTTCAAGCTGGAGGACGCCAGGACCGCGGCCGAGGACGCCGGCCAGCCCGGCACGCCGCCGTCCGTCAGCCTGCTCTCGCAGGGCTACCAGTATCTGACCGAGCAGCGCTACGACCTGATGGAGCCGGCGCTCGAAATCATCCGCCGCGACGTGCTCGCGCTGGGGCTGCCATTGCGCTCGGTCGAGGTCGAGTTCGGCCCGAGCCAGTGCGAGTTCACCTTCGCGCCGAGCAAGGGACTGGCGCCCGCCGACAACATGGTGCTGTTCCGCTCCGCGGTGAAGCAGATCGCGCGGCGGCACGGCTATCACGCCACCTTCATGTGCCGGCCGAAACTGCCGAACGTGTTCGCCTCCGGCTGGCACCTGCATCAGTCGCTGGTGTCGCGTACGGATGGCAGGAACGCGTTCATGGCGAAGGACGGCACCGAGGCGCTGAGTCCGTTCGCCAAACATTATCTCGCCGGACTGCTGGCGCACGCCCGCGCCTCCACCG
>JAEZEU010000188.1 GCA_023432885.1 Pseudomonadota bacterium
AGGTGATAGGGCGGGCACGCCGCGGTGCCGAGGGTGAGGATCTTCTCCTTCAGGAAGGCCAGCAGCCGATCCTTCGTCAGCACCGAGGGGGTTGCCTGGAACAGGAAGCTCTTGTTGGCGGAGCCGCCGCGCTTGGCCATGAACATGAACTTGTAGGCGTCGTCACCCTCGGCGTAGATCTCGCACTGCGCCGGCATGTTGTTGGCGGTGTTCTTCTCCTCATACATCGACAGCGGCGCGACCTGCGAGTAGCGCAGGTTGCGGCGCAGATAGGCATCGCGCGCGCCTTCGGAGAGCGCCGCCTCGTCATCGCCGTCGGTGATGATGTTGCAGCCCTTCTTGCCCATGATGATCGCGGTGCCAGTGTCCTGGCACATCGGCAGCACGCCGCCGGCGGCGATATTGGCGTTCTTCAGGAAATCGAAAGCGACGAACTTGTCGTTGTCGCTAGCTTCCTTGTCGTCGAGGATGGAGCGGAGCTGCTTGAGATGCCCCGGGCGCAGATAGTGATTGATCTCGCCGAAGGCGGCTTCCGACAGCGCCCGCAACGCCTCGCGCGACACCACGACCATGTCGCGGCCCAGCACCTTCTCGACTCGCACGCCCTCTCCGGTGATCTTCTTGTAGGGCGTCTCGTCCTTGCCCATCGGAAACAGCGGGGTGTGCTTGTACGGCGGTACGGGCTTGGACTTGTCGGGAAAGGCAGTCGGGGCGTTCATGGCGAGATCTCGGGTTGGAGCCGGAGCGGCCGCAAACGGCCGCCCCGGCGATAGAGCCGTTCTAAGCACTTTTTGCCCAAAGGGAAGGTTTTCGATCGCGGGTCGGCCATTCGCAGGGAGTTACTTTCATCGATTTCCGCGCTAGAGAAGCCTGCCTTGCACCTATCTTCTTCCGACGTTTCAATAGGCCCAAGGGGGCATCCGCACATGACATCACGCCGACCGTTTCGCCGATCGATCTTTCTTGCCGCCGCACTGGCGCTCATGGCCGCATTCACCGCCTCCCCCGCACTTGCCGAACTCTGCGACGACAGCGCCAAGGAGCTGGCCAACAACATCGACAAGCTGAAGATCAACTTCAAGGCGCGCAATACCATCTACCTGACTCACCCGCTGGCCAAGGAGCTGTCGGTCGCCTGCCGCGGCGACAAGTATTCCATCGAGCTCTACGCCAAGGGCGACCGCAAGCCGAAGCCGGAATTCATATCCCTGGTCGGCGCCATGGCCGCGATCGTCTTCTCCGTGACCAAGGACGACACCACGAGAGGCGCTTCGCGCTGTCTGAAGCGATTGGGCCTTCTCCGCGGCGACAAGATCGCGATGCGCTATCGACGCCTCAGCCTCGAGTGCCAGCGAACCAGGACGGAGGCGTCGATCGCGATCACGCGCGGCAAGGACGAATAGCAGGCCGCTCCCGTCCGTCGCGCGCCGGCACGCTCGCCGCAAGGCCGTCGTGAGCGGCGATCATGACCGCGTTCGAGGAAATCGCATGATCGCAAGATTGCTGCTGCAGACCGTCTTGTGGATCGTCGGCCTCGGCGCACTGCTGTTCCTGCCGGCGGGCACGCTGCATTGGCCGGCCGCCTGGCTTTTCCTTGCAACCACCGCCGTGCTGGGCATCGGCGTCGGACTGTGGCTCGCCTGGGTCGACCCTGCCCTGCTCGAAGAGCGTATGGGTCCGATGATGCAGCAGGGCCAGCCCGCCGCCGACAAGACGTTCATGCTCGCCTTTGGCTTTGCGGGTCTGATCTGGTTTCTCGTCATCGGATTCGATCGCCGCTGGCAATGGTCCGACATGCCGGTCGCGCTGCAAGTTCTTGGTTTTGCGCTGCTGCTGGCGTCGATGGCCCTCATCACGTGGGTGGCGCGGGAAAATTCCTTTGCCGCGCCGGTGGTGCGGGTGCAGGCCGAGCGCGGCCACCGCGTGATCGATACCGGGCCTTACGCGTGGGTGCGCCATCCCATGTATTCCGGCGCGGTGCTGTACTTCGCTGCCATCGCGCTGCTGCTCGGCTCATGGTGGGGACTTGCGCTCTCGCCCGCCTTCCTCGTTCTCTTCGGCATCCGCGCCGGCATCGAAGAGCGCGTGCTGGTCGATGGCCTGCCCGGCTATGCTGACTATCTGGCGCGGGTGCGCTATCGTCTGGTGCCTGGACTATGGTGAGGAGAAGCGATGGCCGACAGCAAGACATTCACCGGCGGATGCCATTGCGGCCAGGTGCGGTTCGAATGCACCAGCGACCTTGCCATGGTCACCGCCTGCAACTGCTCGATCTGCACCAAGAAGGGACTGCACTTCACCTTCGTGCCGCCCAAGAGCTTCCAGCTTCGCGCCGGCGAGGAGAACCTGAAGGAATACCTCTTCAACAAGCACGCGATCCGTCACCAGCTCTGCCTGGACTGCGGCGTCGAGGTGTTCGCGCGGGGCACCAAGCCCGACGGCAGCGAGGTGGTGGCGGTGAATGTCAGCTGCATCGACGGTATCGACCTGTCGAAGATCCAGATGACGCCGGTGGACGGCAGAAGCAAGTGACGGCTACGCCGCCATCCGGAGCGCGCGCAAGCATCGGAAATCCCGGTCGGTGCTGCGCATCGCCCGGAATGACACTCATCACCCATCCAGCTCCTTGTACCTCCGGAATATCCCCTCCTCATTGAATGGAATACGCCGCTCGCTCGCCAGATACGCCTTGATG
>JAEZEU010000191.1 GCA_023432885.1 Pseudomonadota bacterium
TCGGCGCACTGGAACCAGACATATTGCGCGCGGGTATCGGCGCCGATCAGCTTCAGGAAATCGCGCAGCGGCGTACCGGTCCAGCTGCCGATCGCGCTCCAGCCTTCGACGCAGATATGGCGCGTGACCTGCTTGACCTGCGGCAGCGCGTAGAGCTCGTCCAGCGTCCATGACTTCTTGTTGTCGACGAGGCCGCGCACTTCCAGCTTCCACGTCTTGCCGTCGATCTCGGGCGCTTCGTCGACGCTGTAATAGGCGTTGAACGGGAACGGCTTTGTAATCGCGCTCTCGGGATAGGTCGGCGCCAGCGCGTTCGGGTTGAACATCCAGGCCTGCACGGCGTCGTTGAATTTCGAGACCTTCCTCAGCATTTCCTCGGCGGACGAACCGTCGACGACGTCGCAGCCGGTCAAAAGCGTCAGCGCGCCTAAGCTGGCGCCACCCGTGATGAAGCGTCGGCGGGTCAGGTCGGGCATGATCCTGGCGGCGTCGCGCACCAACAGCTTCTTGTCGACTCCGGGGATGATGAAGCGCTTGCGGGCCATGATGTAACCCTCCTCAATCAGCGGCCTGTGATCATGGCGCGCAGGCTCTTCGGCACGATCAGTGCGAGGGCGACATGAACCACCAGGAAGGCGACGATCGCCGCCATGCAGAAGAAATGGACGTAGCGCGCCGTGTCATAGCCGCCGAACAAGGCGGTCAGCCATTGCAGCTGTACCGGCTTCCATATCGACAGGCCGGACAGCACGACCAGCACGCCCACGATGATGATGCCGGCATAGAGCAGCTTTTGCACGTAGTTGTATCGTGCGAGATCGGCGTGCGAGAGTTTGCCGGTCAGCGCCGCCTTGGTGTCGGAGATCACGCCGCCTGCGGTAATCGGCAGCAGCTTCCTGCGGAACCGGCCGGTGGCGACACCGAGCGCCAGATAGATCAGCCCGTTCACCATCAAAACCCACATCGCGGCGAAGTGCCACAGCAGCGCGCCGGCGAGCCAGCCGCCCAGCGTGATGGATCTGGAGAAGGTGAAACCGAACAAGGGCGAAGCATTGTAGATCTGCCAGCCCGACATGATCATCACAATCATCGCAACCGCGTTGATCCAGTGCAGGACCCGCACCCAGGCAGGCTGAATCACCTTCGCCTTGCCTGATGCGGCCGAGGCGGCTTGCTCGTTGCTGGCGATCAGGCTCGACATGTTCAAGCTCCGCTGGGCTGATACCGATATATACGCCCAAAAACGCATCTTCGTTACAACCCCGGATCGGCCGGTTTCATTCACGAGAAAGCGAGCCGGATAGCCCGGCTCGCTTCCCGTCACGCATCTGTTTTGGACCGACCAGGGATGCGGGATTATCAGGATGTCGGCATCAGCACGGTGTCGACCACGTGGATCACGCCGTTGGACTGGTTGACGTTGGAGATCGTGACCATCGAGGAACTGCCCTTGGTGTCGATGATCCAGACCTTGCCGTCCTGGCGCTTGACGGAGAGCTGTTCACCCTCGGCAGTTTTCAGCTTCATGCCGTCCTTGAGGTCGGAAGCCGCGAGCTTGCCGGGCACGACATGATAGGTCAGGATCTTCGTCAGGGTTGCCTTGTTCTCGGGCTTGACCAGCGTATCGACCGTGCCGGCCGGCAGCTTGCCGAAGGCGGCGTTGGTCGGCGCGAACACCGTGAACGGGCCCTTGCCTTCGAGGGTCCCGACGAGGCCTGCGGCCTTCACCGCGGCGACCAGTGTGGTGTGATCCTTCGAATTGACCGCGTTCTGGATGATGTTCTTGGAAGGGAACATCTCCGCGCCACCGACCATCACGGTTTTGTCCTGCGCGTAAACACGCGCAGCAAGGGTCGTAGCGAGGGCGAGCGCGGCAAAGGCGGCGGATAGCAGGGCAATATGCTTGGACATAGCTTCGTCTCCCTATGAGTGAGGCGACCGGCGGGCCATCCGCCGGCGATGGAAGCAACGACATCCGTCAGGGGTGGGTAAGAAGGCGGCGTCGTTGGCCGAACTACGGGAGGTTTTTGCCGGGGTTTCGGACAAAAATTCTTCGTGATTTCTGAAACCGACGGCTGGGTTGATCGTGGGTCATCGTCGCCCCGGCTTGTCCGCCACAGTTCGAAGAGCGAAGGCGGAAAGCCGGGGCAACACGCGGATAGATTTCGCCATCAATCCCTGTTCGCGGGCGTCTGGATGAAGCCGCGATTGTGGGTTGGGCTGATCAGGATCTCGTTGACGCAAACCCGCGGCGGCATGCTGGCGACGAAGGCGATGGTGCGGCCGCAATCCTCGGGCTGCAGCATCTTGGCCTGCTCGGCCTCGCTCGGCACGACCGGCCGCTGCTTCAGAATCGGGGTCGCCACCTCTCCCGGCGACAGGCAGCAGGCGCGCAAGCCGTTGACGCATTCCTCCATATTGAACGAATGGGTCAGCGCCAGCACCGCATGCTTGGTCGTGGTGTAGGCCGGACCCGGCATCTTCGAGACATGGCGGCCGGCCCAGGACGCGACATTGATGATGCAGCCGTCCTTCTGCCTGCGCATGGCAGGCAATACGGCGCGCATGCAATAGAGCACGCCGTTGAGATTGACCTCGACCAGCTTGTCCCAGCCATCCAGTTCCATGTCCGCCCAGCTGCGCTTGGGCACATTGATGCCGGCGCTGTTGACCAGGAGATCGATGCGGCCGTGCCTGGCCAGAATGGCATCCGCGGCCTTGCTGACATCGGCCTTGTTCGAGACGTCCAGCGCGATCGCCTCGGCCGTGCCGCCCTTCCCCGCGATCTTGGCTACCACGCGGTCCAGCTCTGCCTTGCGCCGCCCGGAAACCACTACGGTCCAGCCGTCGGCCGCCAGATATTCCGCCCCGGACTCGCCGATGCCGCTGCCTCCGCCGGTCACCCAGGCCACGCGCTTCCCGCCCTTTGTCATGCAAACTGTCTCCGTTGCTTTTTGAAGGGCGTTTTTGCTAATTCAGCCGTGAAAATTTCCCGGCCAGCGGCCGCCCCTCAGGGAATGTTGCATGAATACGACCGCGAACGCCAACCTGTTTTCCCGCCTGTTCGATCACCTCGACGATTCCAATCGGATTGCGATCGAAGAGCTTGACGGCACGCGCATCAGCTATGCCGATCTGATCGCCCGCGCCGGGGAGATGGCGAACGTACTCGTCGCGCGCGGCGTCAAGGTGGGCGATCGCGTTGCGGCGCAGACCGAGAAATCGGTGCCGGCGCTGGTGCTGTATCTGGCGACCGTGCGGGCAGGCGCGATCTACCTGCCGCTCAACACCGCCTATACGCTCAATGAGCTCGAATATTTCATCACCGACGCCGAGCC
>JAEZEU010000245.1 GCA_023432885.1 Pseudomonadota bacterium
GGGGGCTGATCATCTTTCCGTCGAACTCGATCGGGTCCGTTTCGATGAGCCCGTGGTCCTTGAAGACCCGCAAAGCCGAGACTATGGCCGGATGATAGGTCCCATACACCTTGACTGTTTCGATGCCGGGCACGACGCTGCTCAGCGTAAGCACCTCTGAATGCTGCGCAAAGAATACCTGCTGCTCTCCAACCGGATCCGGAAAGCGCACCATACGTCCACCCGAAAACGGGGGCTCATATCGCAGTTTCCCATTCTCGAATACGGGGCACCGCGATGCCTTGTTGTACTGTCGTATGGCAGTGTCGAGCAGGCCAGGCGAGGGATTGAACGGCCTCAGGCTCGCATACTCGATAATCACCTCGCGCGTGCGGTCCAACTGACTGATGCCATGGGCTGCGGCTACATTGGTGAGGCCAGGGCTGCAGCCGAGCGCGATTACCGCAAGAACTCCGGCGTCGGCAGCACGCTCGTTCAGAGCCAGCCGCTCTTCCGCCAGCATGGAACCGACGATATCCACGTATGGCTTTCTGGCCGCAATCGCAGCCTCGATCAGCGCGACGTTATCATGGCCCGGCGTACAGTTGACCACGATGTCATGGTCGCCATACAGGCTGCGCATTTCATCGAGCGAGCTGCCCTTTACGACCGCTCCATGAATGTCTTTGCGCTTGTGAGCAGCGACGCTGCCCTGCACTCTCGCTGCGTCGACGTCGGCAATCGTGAGTTTCTCAAACTTCGCGGTCCTGGCCAGATCGTCGACGACGACTGATCCAATACTTCCGCAACCGCCAAGTACCAAGTAGCGCATTCCATTCTCCGGTTATTTTCGGCCGTGTGCGGCGTTGAACGTAGTCTCGATCGCGTTCAGGTAGCCGTCGCCAATCACGACCCCCAGCGTTGACAGGTGGGTGATCAGCAACGAGAGGCTCCTCGCGAAGTCGACAACCTTCCTGCCGACCCGCTTGTAGTCCTTCTCGATCAGCTCACTCTTGGGAAAACCGGCCGCGACGGCTCCGGTCACCCGTCCGTTGACATCCTTGATCACTGCCCCGATCGAACGAACACCCATTTGCACCTGTTCGTCGCTTACAGCGAAACCGGCAGCGCGAACCACATCGAGGTGCTTGCGCAACTCCCTCAAAGTCGCAAACGACTTGGGCGTCCATCGAACCAGATTGCTGTTCGGTATCACCAGAGCCAATTCTTCCTTGGTCAGGGATGCGCAAATCGCCATCCCTGCTGCCCCGCAATAAATGGGATGCCGATTTGGATGTTCGACGACGACGCGAACCGCCGCAGGGCTTTCGACGGAAGCAATGAAAATGATCTCGGAGGCGTGGCGCGCCCGCAGAGTGACGGTTGCGCCGACTTCCGCCGCGAGCCGGCTCAACTCGTCGTGCAATACTCGTGTCTTGTCCAAAGCTCGCGCTGCCGACGCGCCAATTTCCACGCAACGGCTTCCAAGCCTGTAGCGTCTGTTCACCGGGTTCTGACGCAGGTAGTTTTTGGCGTCGAGGGTCTGAACGATGCGATGAACGCGGCTCTTCGTCATTCCAAGCGTAACAGCCAGCTCAGTTACGCCCCATTCCGGCTCCGCCGGCGTGAAGCAATCCAGCACGTCAAGAGTTCGAATAACGAGGTCGGCCTGCTGCGGCATGTATCGGCTATTGAAACACTGTTCTATTTGTTGGGTACAGACGTATCAACGCCTCAGGGCTCGGTCAATCGGATCACGGTCCAGTTTGCCTCCACGTGCTGAAAATTCGCACACTGTATCGGCTATCGAAACAAGACACTTCCTATTTTCGCTTCCGTCAATATTTGCCGGGTCGCATAATGCATCGACCCAATCGACCATGCGCAGTGATAGGAGCCAAAGAGTGAAGCTGAAAACACTAGCCGCGAGCCTTGCAATCGCGGTCTCGTTGATGTCCGGCGCTGCAGCCAGCGACTACCCAAACCGCCCCATTTCGATTGTTGTTGCTTATGCGGCAGGCGGATCCAATGACGTTGTAGCGAGGTTGATCGGCCCCAAGATCAGCGATTTTTTGGGCAAGCCGGTCATCATCGAGAATGTCTCCGGTGCAGGTGGCGAGGTCGGCGCCACGAGAGTCGCGAGGTCAGCACCAGACGGTTACACGCTCTTCCTTGCTGCGGGTGGGCACGCGATTGCCCATGGTTTGAAGAAGTCGTTGCAGTACGACCTTGTGAAAGATTTCTCGCCGATCAGTCAGGTCGTTCAGTCTCCTTACATGCTGCTCACAAATCCTTCGCTGCCGGTGAAGTCTGTGGCAGAACTGATCGCCTACGCCAAGAAGCATCCGGGAAAGCTGAACTATTCAAGCTCGGGCACGGGAAATCCCCCTCATTTGTGCGCCGAAGTGTTCCAGAAGATGACTGGCACGGAACTGGTTCAAGTCCCGTATCGCGGCGAACAACCCGCAATCGCCGGTCTCGTGGCAGGCGACGTGCAAATGTCCTTTCAAGGACCGGGCTCGACAAAAGGCTTCATCGACAGCGGAACGATCCGAGCCTTGGCGGTGACATCGAAGTCCAGGTTGAAGATTCTGCCCGACGTCCCGACACTTCACGAATCCGGACTAGCTGATTTCGATATCAGCACATGGTTTGCGTTGATCGCGCCAAAGAATGTCGACTCCGATATCGTAAAGAAACTTCACCAAGCCGTATTGTTCGCGCTGAAGGAGCCGACAGTCCTGCAGCGACTTGCTGAACTTGGAATGGTTCCTGTCGGCAATAGCCCGGACGAACTTGGAGCACTGCTCAAGACGGAGGTCGC
>JAEZEU010000254.1 GCA_023432885.1 Pseudomonadota bacterium
GTCGAGCTGGGTGGCAGGCACATCCCCAAGGGGGAAAGCGTGCTGTGCCTGCTCGGCTCGGCCAATCACGACCCCGCCGTCTACCCGGACCAGCCGGAGCGGCTCGACATTACAAGGCCGAACGTCAAGCCGCTCTCCTTTGGCGGCGGAATCCACTTCTGCCTTGGCGCCCAGCTTGCGCGCATCGAGGCGGAGGTCGCCATCGGCACGCTGCTGCGCCGGATTCCCAACCTGCGGCTGGATGACGCGGTGAATGCGGAGTGGCGGTCGAGTTTCGTGCTGCGGGGCCTGAAGCGGCTGCCGGCGAGCTGGTAAAACCTCTCGGACTTCCGGCGGCATCCTGCGCCATGCCGCTGTGACTCCGCCATACTTGTCTCTATATTCCCGGGTGTTCCCCCGCCGACTCCTTTGGGCGCAGGCGCGAGGTGACACCCGAGAGGAGAGACCGTGCAGACGACGCTGCTCGGATTGGCGATCGCCTTCATCATTGCTTTGGTAGCGGCGCTCGTCGGGCCTTATTTCATCGACTGGAACCAGTTTCGCCCGCAATTCGAGGCCGAGGCGACGCGGATCGTCGGCGCCCAGGTGCGCGTGGCGGGCAAGCTGGATGCGCGGCTGCTGCCGGCGCCCTCATTGCAATTGCGCTCGGTGACGGTCGGCGGCGCCAACGACCTCGGCAAGGTGCGTGCGGAAAAGCTCGACGTTGAATTCAGCCTGGGCTCGCTGATGCGCGGCGAGTGGCGCGCCACCGAGCTCGCCATCCACGGCATGGCTCTCGATCTTGGCCTCGATGCGCGCGGCCGGATCGACTGGCCGGCCTCGACCGGCGCCTTCAATTTTGGCCAGCTTGCGATCGACCGCCTGAACCTCACCGGACGCATCGCGCTGCATGACGCGTCCAGCCGCAGCACGCTCGAGCTCAATGACATCGCGTTTGCCGGCGACGTCCGTTCGCTCGCCGGCTCGATCCGCGGCGACGGCAACTTCCTGCTTGGCGATGTCAGGTATCCGTTCCGCGTCTCATCCGGGCAAACCCAGGACGGCAACGGCACGCGTGTGCATCTCAACATCGACCCCGGCCAGCGCGCGCTTGCGATCGATCTCGACGGCGTCCTCAATTTCGAGCAGCGCGCGCCGCGCTTCGATGGCACGATGACCGTGGCGCGACCGCCGGCGAAGTCCGATCCTTGGGTCTTGCCATGGCGCATCGCCGCCAGGGTCAAGGCCGACCATCTGGCGGCGCGGCTCGAGCAGCTCGAGGTGAACTATGGACCGGAAGAGCGCGCGCTGCGCCTTGCCGGCACAGGCGAAGCAAGCTTCGGCGCCTCGCCCTTGCTGCGTGCGCAGCTCGCAGCAAGGCAGCTCGACATCGACCGCTTCGTTGCAAGGGACAATGCCTCCGAGCCGGTGCGGGCACTGCCGGCCGTTCGCGCGCTGCTGTCGGAAATACCGGCTGCGCCGCTGCCGGTGCAGGTCGAATTCTCATCCGAGCAGATCATGCTCGGAGGGCGCCCGGTGCAGGACATCGCGACCGAGCTGCGCGCTGACGGCGCGGCCTGGAGCGTGCGCAGGCTGGAATTCCGTGGCCCCGGCTCGACGCGGGTCTCGCTCAACGGCGCCGCTGCACAAACCACCGACACGTTCAACGCCGCCCTCAACGTCGAGTCCGCCGATCCGGATGCGCTCGTCACCTGGCTGCAAGGGCGCACCGATCCCGCGTTTCGCAGCCAGAAGCCGCTGCGGCTGCGGGGCGAGGTCAGCGTTGCGCCGCATAGCGCTGCGATCAACGCCATGAAGGCCGAGTTCGACGGCGGCGCAGTCGAAGGCCGGGTCGCGATCTCCCAGTTGCGGCCCGACAGCGGCATGCGGGTCGAAGCGGATCTGAAATCCGAGCGGCTCGATCTCGATGCCGCCACCGCGCTGCTGCGTTCGCTGAGCGGGCCGCAGGGCGAATGGCCGGAAGAGGCGCAGCTCTCGCTCGACGCCGCACGGGCAACCGCCGCGGGGCAGGAACTGCGGCCGCTGCAGGCGAAGATCGGCTACGGACCCAGGTCTTTCACGCTGGAGCGATTGAAGATCGGACAGCCGAACAACGTCACGATTGAAGGGTCCGGAAACTTCGATCGCGACAGCGGCACCGGCAAGCTGGCGCTGAATTCCACCGCGGCCTCGTTCGGGCAGCTGACCGCGCTGATCAACCCGTTTGCGCCATCGCTCGCCGCGCGGCTGAACGCGATGGGCGCAAGTGCTGGTCCCGCGCGCGCAAAGCTGGCGCTGGAACTGGATAAATGGATTGTCGATCGCGCCAATGCGCGCATCCTGTTCGATCTCGACGCGCCGCAGCTGAAGGGCACGATAGCGGTTGCGGCCAAGCCGCCGGTCGCCGCCGTGCGCGGCATCGATCTCGAAACGCTGCGGCGCTCCGAGCTTGCCGTCGAAACGAAACTGTCGGCGGAGCAGGGCAACGCCTTGCTGACGCTGCTCGGCCTCGACCGCACGATGGTCGCGGGCGAAGGGCCGGCGCGTCTGGAGGGAAGTGCGAGCGGGACCTGGGGCGCGCCGCTGCAGGTGAAGGCAAGACTTTCCGGCACGGGGCTGGATGCCGAAGCGCAAGGCTCGGCCGAACCGTTCGCCCCGCAGGCCAAGGCGAACGTTAATTTGCGGATCGCCAGCGCCAATCTCGCGCCGCTGCTCGATCTCAAGCCGGCCGATCCGCTGGCGCAGAACATCGGCCTGTCGTCGCGGCTGACGGTTGCCGGCAGCAAATGGAAGTTCGACGATCTCGACGGCACGGTTGCCGGCTCGCGGCTGCGCGGGCGCGTGGCGCTCACGCTGGATGATGAGAAGTCGAT
Organism: Pseudomonadota bacterium; assembly: GCA_023432885.1. Taxonomy (GTDB): domain Bacteria; phylum Pseudomonadota; class Alphaproteobacteria; order Rhizobiales; family Xanthobacteraceae; genus Bradyrhizobium. The sequence goes on from JAEZEU010000254.1 coordinate 2,853, forward strand.
CGACGGCGAGGTCGGGCTCGACGCGCTGGCGCTGGCGCCGGCGTTCGCCCTTGCGATCGGCGCTGCCGGCCACGACGCGGCCGAGCCGCTTGGCGCGGGTCTGGTGAAGGGCTGGCGCGGCCGCATTGCCTTCCAGGCGCTGCGCGGGGAACTGCCGGGCGGCATCGAATTGCAGCCGGTGAGCGGCACGGTCAGGGCCGACGGCCAGTCGCTGCTGTTCGAGGACATCAAGGGCAAGGTCGGCGGCGGCGAGGTGACGGCGACGATCGATGCGAGGCCGGACGCCAACGGCATCTCGCTGGGTGCGCGCGTTGCGCTGAACGACGCCGATGGGAGCGCCTTGCGCTATCGCGCGCTCGCCATGCCTGCCGGCCGGGTCTCGCTGCAGATGACGCTGGCGAGCCAGGGCCGCAGCGCCGCGGCGCTGGCCGGCGCGCTTTCCGGCAGCGGCAATCTCACCCTGGAGCGGGCGAAATTCGCCGGGCTCGACCCGCGCGCCTTCGAGGTGGCGGTGCGCGCCGGCGACAGCGGGCAGGCGCGCGACGATGCGCGGCTGAAGCAGATCGTCGAGCCCGCGCTGGCGGCCGGCGCGCTGTGGGCCGGATCGGTGCAGCTGCCCTTCACCATCCGCGACGGCCGCCTCCGGGTCGCCGCCACCACCATCGATGCGCAGGGCGTGCGCGCGGTGATTTCCGGCGGATACGACCTTCCCGCCGACCAGGTCGACATTCGCGCCGCGCTCACGCTGACCTTGCCGACATCCACGAGCGGCCGTCCGGAAATCCAGCTGTTTGCGGCGGGCACGCCCGATGCGATGACCAGCAGCGTCGATGTTGCCGGGTTGTCGTCGTGGCTTGCGGTGCGCGCGATCGACCAGGAAACGCGAAGGCTCGATGCCATCGAGCGCGGCGAACCTCCGCCTCCGCCGCCGACGCCGATCTCGATTCCGCTGCCGGCCGATGCCGTGCCCGATGCCGGCCGGCCGTCCGAGCCGCCCACCGTGCCGTTGCCCGGCCGCGATCCGCGCCGCACCAAGCAGCCGAAGGCGGCGCCATCACCGCGTCCGCATACGCCGCCGGCCGCCACACTGCCTTCGCCGGCCACGCAGCAGCAAGCCGCGCCCTTGCCGCCGCCGATCGATGTCCGGCCAGCGCCGGGCGCGGCGATGGCAAAGCCCAGGCCAAAGCCGCCGCTGTCCCTCACGCCGCAGGTCGCCAACCCGCCGCGTCCCGCGGCGCAGAATTAGAGCGTAGTTTCCTGCGATCTCCGGCCGTGTCTCAGTTTGAAGTTGGCCGACTCATCAGGCACGATACCAACGCCGCCGCCGTGCAAGCGGATGTGGCCACTCACGCTACCGACAGGGCAGGGGGAATCCCATGATGTACATCGTGCTGATTGCCGTGATCGGCATCCTGCTCCTTCAATCGAGCGGCGCAATTCCGCTGGACAGCGTCGGTG
>JAEZEU010000277.1 GCA_023432885.1 Pseudomonadota bacterium
TCCAATCTCAGTCCGCTGCGGCTGCTGCATTTTGTGGCTCTTGCCATCGTGGCGTTACGGTTCATTCCTCAGGATTGGCGCGGGCTAGCAACGCCGGCGATGCGCTGCGCGAGGTGCTGTGGCGAGAATTCGCTGCCAATCTATTGCCTCGGCGTGCTCCTGGCGCTCGCCAGCCACCTGACGCTTCTCGACATCTCGGGTCGGCTTGCGATGCAGATCGTGCTGAGCTTTGCAGGGATCCTGGTGATGATCGTCGTCGCGAAGCTGCTGAACTCGATCGGCATCAAACGTAGCGGGCAGCCCCGGTGGGCGCAGCCCGCGGAGCACGTTACGCGGACATTCTCGAACTACTAGGAGTGCCGCGGGAGGGGCCGTTGCCCTGTTAGCCGGGATGTCCGCATCGGGTTGGACGCGAAAATCCCGGACTGAAGGTCTGCTCGCAACAAGTCGACAGCGCAGTTGCGGTGCCGTTCGCAGCCGCAATCTGCGCGGGGGGCGCATCAACTCATCCCGTTCAGCGCGCGACGCGTCGCGCTTGGTAACGTCTCGCAGCCGATCTGCCGCCGTATAATCCATTTCACACACGCAACGAGGCGCCGTCCGGTATCATCTCATGAGGGGCACCGAGCCGGGAGGCCGAGATGCCAAGCTCATGTCACCTGTTGCGATGGTCGACCGAGATGCTGCCGGAGCGCGTGCGGTTCTCCGAGTTACGTGAGGAGTTTGCACGGCAGAACCTCGCGTTGGACGTGATAGACCATAGCGGCGGCCGCCCACGCATCGATGTCACCTACTTGCCGCTCGGAGCGGTTGGCGTTTGTAGCCTCGCCACCACGCCGGCTGAGTTTATCCGTCACAGGCACCACCTCAAGAATTGCCGTGACCAATTCGGACTGAACATCGTCAAGGCCGGGCCGGTCCAATTTTCAAATGCCGGCCAGGAACGCGTCTATGATGCCGGCTCCGCTTGCTTGACCGACCGGGGAAGGCCGCTGCGCGTATTTGGGCCGCGTGGCGGCAGTGTCAGATACGTGACCATGCCGGCTGCCGCCCTCAGGTCTCTGGTTGGGCATCCGGAAGATCTGTCGGGTCGGCCGGTGCGTCCCGGACCGGCGCTCAGCCTTCTCGACGGCTATCTGCGGTCGCTCGCATTCCTCGAAGAACCTCTGTCATCAGAACTGGCCTCCGCCATCGGTGTACATCTCCTCGATCTCGTGGCCGCGACTCTGGGGCCGACCGCCGAAGCCGCAGACATCGTTATGGAGCGTGGCGTAAAGGCAGCGAGGCTGCAGGCGATCCTGGCGGAGGTCGCGCGACGCTTCAGCGATCCCAATTTCGATCTGGACAATGTCGCGGGCGCGCTAGGTATGTCGCGGCGATACGTACAAAAACTGCTCGAAGGGACCGGAAAGTCGTTCACCGAGCACGTTGCAGGGTGCCGGCTTGAGCGTGCCTTCGCGATGTTGACGGACCCCGACCATCTGCATGTGGCAATCATCGAAATCGCATTTGCGGTCGGCTTCGGTGATGTTTCTCACTTCAATCGCATGTTCCACCGGCGCTTCGGCGAGACGCCATCAGGCGTTCGCGCCGCGTCGACCATGCGGGGAAGTGATCGGCGGCATGTCAGCTAGCCGCCGCACTTGCCGCCTTTGGGTCGGGCAGGGCGGTGCGGAGGAATCGCAGCACCATGCGCGTCCCCGCGTGCGTCGGGTCCCGCTCGACGGAGGACTCCAGCTTTGCGGCCATCGAGCTGACGATGCGCTGGCCCATGCCGGTCGAGCGCGGGTCGCTCTTGGCGGCAAGTCCGACGCCGTTGTCCGCTATCGACAGCACGAGTTCGTTGCCCTCGGCCTTCAGCTCGACGTGGATGGGCCCGGGGCCGTCGGGATAGGCGTATTTCACGGCGTTCATCACCAGTTCGTTGACGATAATGCCGATGGCTACCGCGCGGTCCGGATCGATCTCGACCGGCTCGGCCTTCAGCGTCAGCCGCGACATCCGGTTGCCTTCGGCCGAGCGGCGCAAATCTCCCAGCAGCGAATCGAGGTACTGGTTGAGCAGCACGCTCTTCAGGTCCTGCGAGGTGTAGAGCCGGCGATGCACCTGCGCGACCGCGGCGACGCGGCCCATCGCATTGGTGAGTGCGGCCTTGACGTCTTCCTGCGTCGTCGAACTGGCCTGCATGTGCAGCAGCGAGGCGATGATCTGCAGGCTGTTGCCGACGCGGTGGTTGACCTCGCGCAGCAGCATCTCGCGTTCGGCGGCGAGCGCCTCGAAACGGTCGCGCGCAGCATGCACTTCGGCTTCGGCCTCCTCGCGCGCCCGCTGCATCTCGGCCTGGCGAATCGCGCCGTGGGCCGCCACCTGCAGCAGCGGGATGAAATCGCCGCCGGCATCCTTGACCAGATAGTCGGCCGCGCCCGCCTTCAGCGCGGTGACGGCGATCGCCGAGTCCTGCGACGCCGTGACGAAAACCACGGGCGGGGCGCCAGCGATCTGCATGATCCGCTCGAGCGTTTCCAGCCCGTCGAGGCCTGGCATGTCCTGGTCGAGCGCAACCACGTCGATGCCGCCCTGCGCCAGCCGCTCGAGCCCCCGCTGTCCGGTTGAGGCATGCACGACCGAAAATCCGGCCCGCGTCAGGCCGCGCTCGATCAGCCGGGCCAGTGCCGGGTCATCGTCGATGTAGAGCAGCGTGGGCGTCGTGTGGGTCATGACGCAGCTTCAGGAACCTTGATGACGGAGAAGAACAGGCCGAGCTGGCGAATGGCGTTGGCGAAGCTCTCGTAATTCACGGGCTTGGTGATGTAGACGTTGCAACCGAGGTCGTAGCAGCGCTTGATCTCCTGGGAGTCGTCAGTGGTGGTCAGCACGACGACCGGCGTCGTTTTGAGGAACGCATTGTCCTTGATACGCCTGAGGATGTCGATCCCGGTCATGTCCGGCAAATTGAGATCGAGAAGCACCAGTAGCGCATGCCCCTTGTGCGCGCTGCCGCTTCCATCACTGCCGAAAAGATAGTTCACCGCAGTGGTCCCGTCGGTAAATGGGATGATCTCATTGTTGACGCCGGATCGGCGGATATTGCGTTCGATCAGACGCGCGTGGCCCTCATCGTCTTCGACCATGATGATGGTGACAGGATGGCTCATGTCCGGCGATCCATTTCACTTTGTTTCCAGTTAATCGGCAGCGTGACGGTGAAGGTGCTGCCTTGGTTCAGTTCGGAGGCGACCGAAATGGTCCCGCCGAGCCGGCGCACCAGCGCGCGGACATGTGCAAGTCCTATGCCCTGGCCAGGCCTGTCCTGCGTGCCGGCGCGGCGGAACAGGTCGAAAACGCGCTGGTGGTCCTTCGGGTCGATGCCGCGGCCGTTGTCGACGACGTCGAACACCGCAAAGCCGAGCTTGGTGCGGCCACGGATCTCGATGTCGCCAGACACATCCGGCTTCAGATATTTGAGCGCGTTGTCGATCAGGTTCGAGAAGATCTGCTCCAGCGCAAGGCGGTCGCTGACGACATCGGGCAGCGCACCGATCCGAATTTTTGTATCGGCCTCGGCGGCCTGGTGCGCGACGGTCGTGGCCACGCCCTCGATCAGCTCACGCATATTGATGCGCTCCGGCGAAAATTGGCGGCGGCCTTCGCGAGACAGATGGAGGATAGCCGAGATCAGACGGTCCATTTTCGAGATCGACGACTTGATGAATCCCAGCGCCTCCGAAAAATCGTCCGCGAGTTGCTTGTCGGCGCCTCCGAGCTCGGGCTCGGCGTTGTCGCCGGCATCTTCGGCAGCCGATGGCACAAGCGCGGCGACGCGGCTGAGGCTTGCGATTCGCTTGAAAATGTCGCCGCGCAGCTGCTCCAGCTCGCTGGTGAACCCCATGATATTGACCAGCGGCGAGCGAAGATCGTGGCTGATGATGTAGGCAAAGCGCTGGATTTCGTCGTTCGCTTCGCGCAAATCGGCAGTGCGCTCGTCAATGGTGGCTTCCAGATTGAGGTTGTTGTCGCGCAGTTTTGCCTCGGCCTCGTCGCGAGCGCGCGAGGAGCGCCGTACCAGGAAAATCGAAATGCCGGCCAGGGCGATCACCAGGCTGGACCCGGCGATGGTGACGCTGGAGGCGAGCACCTGGGTGCGATCGGCGTTGACGGTGCGCATCGCCATCAGGCGGTCTTCCTCGGCACGCATCGCAGCGCCCAACTCCCGGATGGTCGCGCTGGTGCCTGCGGCAGCCGCCTGGCTCACCAGCGCGACCGCAGCCTCCGGATTGTTCTGCTTGACGAAATCCATCTCACGAACGAACTGGTCAAGCCGGGTGTCGATGGCAGCCCTCAGCTTTCCAAGATTCTCGGATTGGGCAGGATTGTCCCCGACCAATTGCGCGAGCTTGTCGGCATAGGGGATGACGTTGGCGACCGCCGCGTCATGTTCTCGGCGAAACTCCGCCTCCCGGGTGAGCAGGAATCCGCGCGCCGTACCTTCAGCACGACGGATTTCCAGCAAAAGTCCGTTGATCTGTTTTTCGACCTCGACCGTGTGAGTCACCCAGCCCGAGTCGTTGCGAGCTTTGTTGACCAGCAACACCGAGGCGAGGCTGATGGCTACCAGCACCAGGAAGCCGGCGGTCAGCAGCAGGATTTGGCCGATCGCGCGCGGGCGCGACGCATCAGGCATGTGGAGTGGCATAGCCAAACGGGATCAGTACCCCAAACCGGAGGCGAGCGGGATCATTTGCCCCAAGGCAGAAAACGCAGCATGCTAGGCTCGGTTCCATCAAGCGGGAACTTTTTTGCGGGATCAGCCGGCCGGGGGCTCGCCGGCCAGATACTGCTCCAGCCAGTGAATATGATAATCGCCGTCGATGATCGACTTCTCGCGCACCAGGGCGCGGAACAGCGGCAGCGTGGTCTCGATGCCGTCGACCACCATCTCGTCGAGCGCACGGCGCAGCCGCATCAGGCATTCCTGCCGGGTCTTGCCGTGGACGATCAGCTTGCCGACGAGCGAGTCGTAGTAAGGCGGGATCACGTAGCCCTGGTAGACCGCGGAATCGATCCGCACGCCCAGCCCGCCCGGCGGGTGGAACTGGTTGATCCGTCCCGGCGAGGGTCGGAAGGTCTGCGGGTTCTCCGCATTGATGCGGCATTCAATGGCGTGGCCGATGATGGCCACTTCCTCCTGCTTCATCGGCAGGTCGCCGCCGGCTGCGATGCGGATCTGCTCGAGCACCAGGTCGATGTCGGTGATGCTCTCGGTGACCGGATGCTCGACCTGGATGCGGGTGTTCATTTCGATGAAATAGAACTCGCCGTCTTCGTAGAGGAATTCGATGGTGCCGACGCCGAGATACTTCATGTCCCGCATCGCCTTGGCGCAAGTCTCGCCGATCTTGGCACGCGCGGCGGCGCTGAGCACCGGGGAGGGACCTTCCTCCCAGACCTTCTGGTGGCGGCGCTGCAGCGAGCAGTCGCGCTCGCCGAGATGGATCGCGCCCCCGCGGCCGTCGCCGAGGATCTGGATTTCGATATGGCGGGGCTTGGTCAGGTATTTTTCAAGGTAGACGGAGGCATCGCCGAATGCCGACTTGGCCTCGGTGGCCGCCGTGGAGAGCGCCAGCGCGAGGTCCTCGGACGTGTGCGCGACCTTCATGCCCCGTCCGCCGCCGCCGGCCGCGGCCTTCACCAGTACGGGAAAGCCGATCTTCGTGGCGATAGCCATTGCCTCGTCTTCCGAGGTGACGGCCCCGTCGGAGCCGGGCACTACCGGAATGCCGAGACGCTTTGCGGTCTTCTTGGCCTCGATCTTGTCGCCCATCAGGCGGATATGCTCGGCCTTGGGACCGATGAACTCGAGATTGTGCTCGGCCAGGATTTCGGCGAAGCGCGCGTTCTCGGAAAGGAAGCCGTAGCCGGGATGTACGGCCTCGGCGCCCGTGATCTCGCACGCCGCCAGCAGTGCGGGGATGTTGAGATAGCTGTCTTTTGACGGCGGCGGCCCGATGCAGACGCTCTCGTCGGCAAGCCGCACATGCATGGCGTCGGCGTCGGCGGTGGAGTGCACCGCGACTGTCGAAATGCCGAGCTCCTTGCAGGCCCGGAGCACGCGCAGGGCAATTTCGCCGCGGTTGGCTATGAGGATTTTATCGAACATGCGTTTCCAACGGGCGAATAGCGAATGGTCAGCAGCGAACGGCAGAGCAGTGAACCACTCTCCATTCCCTATTCGCCATTCGGCTCATTCAATGATCATCAGCGGCTCGCCGAATTCGACCGGTTGGCCGTCCTCGACGAAAATCTGCGTCACCGTGCCGGCGCGCGGCGACGGAATCTGGTTCATCGTCTTCATCGCTTCAATGATGAGCAGCGTCTGGCCGGCCGAGACCTTGGTGCCGACTTCCACAAACGGCTTGGCACCGGGCTCCGGCGCCCAATAGGCGGTGCCGACCATCGGCGAGGGCACGGCGCCGGGGTGCTTGGCGGGATCGGCAGCAGCGGTTGCGGGCGTCGTCGCTGGCGCGGAAGGCGCGGCGGTCGCCGGCACATAGGCTGCGGGCACGGAAGCTGACAGGCTGATGTTGCGCGCGACGCGCACACGCAGACCCGCGCGCTCGATCTCGATCTCGGTGAGGCTGGTCTCATCGAGCAGCAGCGCAAGCTCGCGAATAAGCGCGCGGTCGTCGTTGTTGGAGGATTTGTCGGCAGGCTGGCGCGCCATGATCTTGTTCCGAAACTTTCTGTCTGGTGACGGCGAAGTGCGTCAGGCGTTAGTTCTTGGAAGTCAGTTGGTTTTCTTGGCGCCGATCCTGGCGGCAAGTCCCGATATTGCGAGCCGATAGCCTTCGATGCCGAACCCCGTCAGGCTGGCAAAGGCGGCCATGGCCGTAAAGGAATGGTGCCGGAAACTCTCGCGGGCGTGAACATTGGTGATGTGAACCTCCACCGTCGGGATGTTCACGCCCTTGATCGCATCGTGCAGTGCAATCGAGGTGTGGGAGTAGGCGCCCGCGTTGATGATGATGCCGGCCGCCTGCTTGGCGCGCGCTTCATGGATGATGTCCACGAGTTCGCCCTCGTGGTTGGACTGGCGGCAATCGGCCTTCAGCCCGTATTGGGCGGCAGTCTCGACGCAAAGCCTTTCGACGTCAGCGAGCGTCATGTGACCATACTTCTCCGGTTCCCGGACCCCCAAGAGATTGAGGTTCGGACCGTTGAGCACATAGATTGTTGCGGAAGTGGCCTCGGCCATCAAAATCCCGGCAAGGTGGCTGTGGGTGGCCGCGTTATAGGTAACAAAGCGGCCTAGGGGAAGCCTCAAAGCCTGCCTGATGGGCACCGGGAGGCCCCCTCCACCTGCCGAAAAATCCGGCAAAAAGCTGTGGAAATCGTTCGAATTAACCAACGCCGGAAGATCGTTCCCGCGGGTCATCCGGCCACGCAAAGGGGGCGGGCATTTCTGCCCGCCCCCGATGGTCGTTTCCGGCTGTTACGACTCGATGACGTAGACGATCTCGCGGGTGCTCGGCTGCACGATCACGTACTTGCCGTGGATCAAGACCACCTCATAGCCGCGCCACTCCGGATAGATTTCGACGATCCGTGGCGGAAGCGGATGGAAGTGCACCGAACCCGGCAGCACCGTACCCACCGCCACGTTCACGTTGACATTCGTCTCCTGGATCTTTTCCGACCTGATGGCGGAGACGATCTGGGTGCGCTTCTCGGGCGGCGGCGCGGCGACCCGGGCCGATGTCGCGGCATTGCCGGTCGTCGTCTGCGTGCCCTGGGCACCCTGGGCGCGGTTGGTATCCGTCGCGCCCTTCTGGCCCTGGGCGTTCATGCGGTCACGATCCTCGCGGCCCTGGGCATTGGTCCGGTCACGATCCTCGCGGCCCTGGCCCATCCTGTCCTCATGGCCCTTCGTGGCGGCGCCGCCCTTTTCGGGCGCCTGGCCGACGGTGCCGTTCTTGTCACGGCCTTCGCGGCCCTGCCGTTCGTCGCGGCCCTGCGTCATGCCGTTCTTGTCCTCGCGGCCCTTGGTGGTCGCGCTGCTGCCGCTCTTGTCAGGAGCCTGACCGACGGTGCCGCTCTTGTCCGACTGACCGGATTTCATACGCTCGGACTGGCCGGCCTTCATGCCGGAATCGTCGCGGTTCTGGGTGGCGGCCCCGCCAGCGCCAGAGGGCGCGCTATGCTGCGCGGCACCCGAGCCGCCTTGGCTCATGCTGCCGCCGGCGCCTTGCGCATTCGCAAAGCCGGTGGTGGCGATCAGCGCTGCCGCGGCGACCGAAATCATAAAACGGTTCGTCATAGACCATTCCTCCAGTGTCATTGCCCGGCCCAACAACGAAGCGAGAAGTGCGATGTTCCGGAATATTCGTGGTTTCATCCGGTTTCTTTGAATGAACGCGCGATGAACCGACATGCCCGGAAGCTGACGCAAACAAAAAGGCCGGACTAGCCGGCCTTTCCGCAATCTGCAGTCATATGTTGGTATTCAGCAGGTCGCCTTGCCGCAGCGAGCGTTGCTTATCTTCTCGCGCAAGGCTTCCACACCGACCGCGCCGATCACCACCTGGTTGCCGATCACGTAGCTCGGCGTGCCATTCATGCCGAGAGATTCCGCAAGCTTGAGATTCTCTTCCAGAGTCGCCCTCACTTCGGGACTGGCAAGATCCTTTTCCAGCTTCGCCATGTCGAGGCCGGCTTCCTTGGCAGCGGCCAACGCGCGCGCCTTGTCGGCCGCGCCGCGCCCGGTGAGCAGCTTCTGGTGGAAGTCCAGATATTTCCTGCCGGTGGGGTCCTGCATGCGCACCGCGACGGCGACCTGTGCGGCCTCGACCGAACCCTGGCTCAGCACCGGAAATTCCTTCAGTACGACCTTCAGCTTCGGATCGGCCTTCATCAGCTCGAGCATGTCGGTCATCGCGCGCTTGCAGTAGCCGCAATTGTAGTCGAAGAACTCGACGAAGGTGACGTCGCCATCCTTGTTGCCGATGGTCACACCGCGCGGCGAGTTGAAAATCGTGTCGGCATTCTTTGCGATCGTCGCCTGGTGCTTTTCGGCTTCGGCGGCTGCCTGGCGCTTGGTCAGCTCGTTCATTGCCTCTTCCAGCACTTCCGGATGCGCGATCAGATAGTCGCGGACGATCTTCTCGATGTCGCTGCGCTGTACGTCGGAGAAGCTTTGTGCCGGTGCAGCCTGCGGCGCCGCGCACAGGGCGAAGGCGATCAGGGCGGGGGCGAGCAGGCGGAAGGAGGGCATTTGCTAATCCTTTTCCAGAAATCGGCGCGGGGGCCAAGTATCCCCTGCTATCCGATACGTACTAACGCGAGCGAGGTTTACGGCTAGTTGTTTCTTTGTCCCGGAAGGGGCTTGGCGCTCACAATGTCGTCAGCCTTGACCCAGCCCGGAGTGCCGATGGCGAACCGGGTCTTGGCCCGCGAGGCAAGCTCGCGGGCAGTCTTGCTGTCGCCGCGCAGATAAGCGGCCTGGGCGGAGGCGAGGTCGGCCTGCGCATAGTCGCCCTTGCGGCCGTAGGCCATCGCGAGCTGGGAGTAGCCCAGCGGCACCTCGGTCTCGCGCGATACCGCCGCGCGGAGGATATTGATCGCCTCGGCGGTGTAGGCGTTGTTGTTGGAGGCGACCAGCGCCTGACCAAGCAGCATCTCGATGAGCGGGGCATTGTTGGAGAGCTGCACCGCCTTGCGCAGCGGCGCGATCGCCTCGGCCGGCCGGCCGCCCTCGAGCAGCGCCTGGCCGCGCAGCTCGTAGAAGTAGGGGTTGCCCGGGTGCTCCTGGATCAGCGAATCGATCTGGGCGATGGCCGAGCGCAGGTCACCGTGACGATAGGTCACGATGGCGCGGGCATAGCGTGCCGGCAGGCCATTGTTGGATGTTGTGTAGCGGCGATAGACGGTGTCGGGCTTTTCCATGAAGGCCGAGATCTTGGCGCGCACCATGTCGTGGCGCAGCTGCAGCGCCGCATCGTCCTTCTTGTCCCAATAGGGACTGGAGCGCGCCAGCCCCTCCAGGGCGGAGACGCGCTCGGCCGGCATCGGGTGCGACTGCAAATAAGGATCGGCGCCGCGCGAGGCGAACAAGCTGTCATTGGTGAATCGCCTGAACGTCTCGTACATGCCGCGCGCCGACTGGCCGGTGGCGGCCAGATATTTCACGCCGGCGCGGTCGGCGTTCTCTTCCTGCTGGCGCTGGTAGGAGAGGAGGTTGCGCCGGATCACTTCCTGCGGCGCCTGCAGCGCGGCGGCACCGGCTTGAGTGAGGCCGCTGCCGGGGCCGGACCGCGCGCCCGCGACCATCGCGCCGGCGCCGAGCAGCATCGCAATAATGAGCTGGGTCTGCGCATTGGCGAGTTGCTCGCGAATCTTGGCGAGGTGGCCGCCGGCGAGATGGCCGGTCTCGTGGGCAAGCACGCCGATGATCTGGTTCGGCGTCTCCGATTGCATGAGCGCGCCGGTGTTGACAAAGATACGGCGGCCATCGGCGACGAAGGCGTTGAAGCTCGCCTCGTTGATGATCACCATCTGGATGTTCTGCTTCTCCAGGCCGGCAGCGCGCAGGATCGGGCGGGTGTAGTCGCGCAAGAGCTGTTCGGCTTCGGTGTCCCGGATCACCGGCAGGCCTTGCGCCGAGGCCGCCATCGGGGCAGCCGCTATCGCTATGGCGGTGGCCAACGTGATGAGCTTGGAGGTCCTGGAGTGGGGCGCGATGGGGAACATGGATCGGTCGATTAATGATTTGGCTGCGGCCCCGAGAGGCTATATGTCCTTACAAACCGCCGAATAAGGCTAGTTCGGGGCACCACGGCCCCGTTTTCGGGTGAGGCCGGGGTCAGATAGCAGATATCCATGCTGGAAGCGACAATAAGAGAGCGCACGCGAGGCCTGTTGCAGGCGTCGAGCCGCAGCGAAGTTCCGCCGTTCATGGTGATGGACGTGATGGCGGCGGCGGCGCGGATCGAGGCCGCGGGCGGTCATGTCATCCACATGGAAGTGGGCCAGCCGGCGGCGCCCGCGCCGAGGACCGCCATTGCCGCCGCGCATGCCGCGCTGGAGCAGGCGCGGATTGATTACACTTCCGCGCTCGGCTTGCCGTCGCTGCGCGCACGCATCGCGCAGCACTACCGTCTGACCTATGGCTGCGAGGTAGACCCTGAGCGGATCGTGGTCACCACCGGCTCTTCCGGCGGGTTCATCCTGGCATTCCTTTCGATGTTCGAACCCGGCGACCGCGTCGCGGTGACTGTTCCCGGCTATCCGCCGTATCGCCACATCCTCACAGCGCTCGGCTGCGAGCCGGTGCTGATCGAGACTACGAGCCAGACGCGACACGCCCTCACCGGCGAGGCGCTGCTCGCAGCCCATCGCAAGACGCCGCTGAAAGGCGTGCTGGTCGCCAGTCCCGCCAATCCGACCGGTACCATGATGTCGCGTGAGGCGTTGACCAGCCTGATGCAGGCCGCTGACGGCGCGGGCATCCGTTTCATCTCCGACGAAATCTATCACGGGCTCGACTACGCCTTTCCTGCGGTGACGGCGGCGGCACTCTCGCCGGACGCGCTCGTGATCAACTCCTTCTCGAAATATTTCTGCATGACCGGCTGGCGGGTCGGCTGGATGGTGGTGCCCGAGGTGCTGGTGCGGCCGATCGAGCGGCTGCAACAGAACCTCTCGATCTCGGTCCCGACGCTGTCGCAGATCGCGGCCGAGGCGGCGTTCGACGGGCGCGAGGAGATGGAGGAGATCAAGCACGGTTATGAGGAGAACCGCCGCATCCTGATCGAAGGGCTGCCGCGCGCCGGCATGACAAAGTTCCTGCCGGCCGACGGCGCATTTTACCTCTATGCCGATGTATCCGATTTCACGGCCGACAGTTTCGAATTCGCCAAGGCGATGCTGGAAAAGGCGGGCGTTGCCGTGACGCCGGGCGTCGATTTTGATCCGATCCATGGCCGCGCCTTCATCCGCTTCTCCTATGCACGTTCCGCCGGCGAGATGCGCGAAGCGGTGTCGCGGATCGCGCGCTGGCTCGGCAAATAACTGCCCCCGGCAGAAGTCCGCGCCGATTGCTGCGGCCGATCGCTTGCGTCGGGCCAAAACGAAACCGCCCGGTACGGCCGGGCGGTTTTTTGCTGTCGCTGCTCCCTGGCCTAAACTAGCCGCCGCCGAAGCGGCGCGACCACCAGCCGGCCTTGCGCGGCTGCTCGGCGGCCACGGGCGCCGCTTCCTGGGGCGCGGGCGCAGGCACTGGCTGCTCCACGGGGGCCGGCATCGCGGGTGCAGCCTCGGGCGCAGGGCTCGACATGAAGCTCACCTTCTCACGCACGGTGGAGCGGCGGCGGGCGGATTTTTCCTCTGCGGGCTCCTCCGCTGCCGGCGAGGGCGCGGCAGCTTCGGCCGGCTCAGGCGATTCCACCGCCTCATGCGTGAATGTCGGCGGCGCAGGTTCGTCCGGCTGCGCGATCGATGGCGCTGGTTCCGATCCACTGTCGAAATCGGCCACGGCGTCGGCGGCTT
>JAEZEU010000296.1 GCA_023432885.1 Pseudomonadota bacterium
CGCAGCTAACTCTTCACCGTGATGCCGCCATCGACGACGAGCTCGATGCCGGTGACGTATTTCGATTCATCGGAGGCCAGAAACAGCGCCGCATTGGCAACGTCCCACGCGTCGCCCATGTGTCCCATCGGCACCTGGGCGTCGCGGGCGCGCCACATCGCTTCAACATCGCCGCCGGAATAGCTCGCTGCGAGACCGGCGGAATGCTCGACCATCGGCGTCTTCATCAGCCCGGGCAGGATCGCGTTGACGCGAACATGGTCACGCGCGAACTGTACCGCGGTGGTGCGCGTCATCTGGTTCATTGCGGCCTTCGAGGTGCCGTAGCTTACATAGGAAATTCCGAGATGGCGGATCGAGGCGATGGATGAAATATTGATGATCGAGCCTCCGCCCTGCTTCTGCATGACTGGGATCGCATGCTTCATGGCAAGGAACGCACTCTTCAAATTGACGGCGAAGATGCGGTCCCATTCGGCTTCGCTCACTTCGACCACGTCGCCCATCTCGGCGATGCCGACATTGTTGTCGAGAACGTCGATGCGGCCGTAGGCCTTCATGCAGGCGGCGACCATCGCCTCGACCTCGGCCGCGCGGGAGACGTCGGCTGTGAATGCGGCCGCCTTTCCGCCCTCGGAGTTGATGATGTTGGCGGTCTCTTGCGCGGCGGCGCCGTTGCGGTCGACGCAGAACACCTGCGCGCCCTCACGCGCAAAGGTCACCGCGGTCGCCTTGCCATTGCCCCAGCCGGGCCCGATAGAGCCGGCGCCCACCACCATCGCTGTCTTGCCCTTGAGCCGTTTCACCGAGTTCTCCCTGCCATTGTTGTTGCTCGCGCGGCTGTCGTTTGCACGCGCGCATGGTCGTGATGTTGTCCCGACCGGGTGGCCGAGAATATCGGACAACGTCCTGCATTTGTCCCCCGTGCACAACGGCCATTCGCCGGCGGCGCCGGACTGGCGATCAGAGGCAAGCCGAGCTTCGCCAGCGCCGGCGCGCTGCTTGATATGCCCGGACGTCGACGGGTTGACCGGCTTTTTGCAAAGCATGCCGGTTCCATCTTATCCGAAAGTCGATGGGGCCAAGCCTCTTGCAACAGTCCGCCAAAGTAGGGTCAATGCGCTCCGAGAAAGAGCCGCCGAGGCCTTCAGGTTCGGGGAAAGCATGGGGCAAGACCAGTCACCGCAGCATAGTCCAACTGACGAGGTCGTCACTGTCTCCGACGAGGCCCTGCAGAAGGCGGAAGCCTTCGTCGAAGCCGAGGAAGGCGCAGCGAACCGGCTGATGGGCTGGCCCGGGCGGATATCGACCGCGATCGCGGTCGCGATGAGCCTGTTTCACCTCTACGCAGCCTACGCGATCGTGCCGACCCAGGAGCTGCGATACACCCACGTCGCCTTCACGCTGGTACTGAGCTTCCTGCTGTTTCCGCTGGCGACGCGTTTCCGCAATCGCGTGCGCTGGTGGGACGTGGTGCCCGGCATCGTTGCGGTGGCGACCATCGTCTATGCACTGTGGGGCGGTGAAGATTTCACCGACCGCGCCGCGGTGCCCGAGCGCTGGGACGTGATCGTCGGCATCGTCTTCATAGCGCTGGTGCTGGAAGCAACGCGGCGCACCACCGGGTGGATCATGCCCGTGGTCTCGCTGTTCTTCATCGCCTATGCCATGCTGGGCCCGCATCTGCCGGCGCCGTGGACCCATCGCGGCTACGACCTGGCGCGCCTGGTCGGCCACCTGTTCATCACCCTCGAAGGCATCTTCGGCGTCGCGGTGGACGTGTCCGCGACGCTGATCATCCTGTTCACGATCTATGGCGCTTTCCTGCAGCATTCCGGCGCCGGAAAATTCTTCATCGACTTTTCGCTGGCCCTGATGGGCGGCAAGCCGAACAGCGCCGGACGCACGGTGGTGCTGTCGTCGTTCCTGCTCGGCGGCCCGTCGGGCTCGGGCGTGGCCACGACTGTCATGATCGGCACCGTGGCCTATCCGATGATGGCCAAGGCCGGCTTCGAGAAGAACGCTGCCGGAGGATTGCTGGCGGCGGGCGGTCTCGGCGCCATCCTGTCGCCGCCGGTGCTGGGCGCCGCCGCGTTCCTGATCGCCGAGTTTCTCAAGATCAGCTATCTCGACGTGATCTGGATGGCGACGATCCCGACCTGTCTCTACTACCTGTCGCTGCTGGTCATGGTGGAGCTGGACGCCAGGAAATTCGGCGCCAGGGACGTTTCCTTCAAACCCGAGCTGACGCTTGTCGAGATGACGAAGCGCTACGGCTTCCACTTCATCTCGCTCCTGGCCGTGGTCGTGTTCATGGTGGTCGGCTATTCCGCGTCGCTGTCGGTGTTCTATGCCATCGTCGTAACTTTCGCGCTGAGCTTCCTGCGCAAGGATACAGCGCTGGTGCCGAAGAAGCTGGTGAAGGCGCTGGCCGACGGTTCGATCGGCGCGCTCAACGCGGCGACCACCTGCGCCTGCGCGGGGATCGTGGTCGGCGTCGTGACGCTGACCGGGCTCGGACTGAAATTTTCCGCCATTGTCATCAGCTACGCCGGCGGCAGTCTGCTGCTGACGGCGATCTACACTTCGCTGATCGTCTGGATCATCGGTCTCGCCGTGCCGGTGACGGCCTCCTACATCATCTGCGCCGTGATCGCCGCGCCCGCGCTCGTCAAGCTCGGGGTGCCGGATTACGCCGCGCACATGTTCATCTTCTACTATGCCGTACTGTCGGAAGTGTCGCCGCCGACCGCGCTGTCGCCGTTTGCGGCCGCCGCCATCACCGGCGGCGATCCCTACAGGACGACGCTGCAATCATGGAAGTACACCCTGCCTGCCTTCCTGGTGCCGTTCGTGTTCGTGCTCGACCCGCAGGGCGCGGGCCTGCTGCTCAATATTCCCAAGGGCGGCTCGTGGATCGACATCCTCGAGATCACGATCAAGACGACGTTCGGTCTGATGGCGCTGGCTGCCTGTGCCCAGAACTGGGCGCTGCGACAAAATACGCCCATTGAGCGCGGCCTGCTTCTGCTATCGGGATTGCTGCTGGTGTTTCCGAGCCTGATCGAGGCGATCGTCGAATGGCTGATCGGGCGCGATATCAGCTATACTTACCTGCCGGGCCTGATCATCGGCTTCGGCGTATTACTGTGGCAAGCAAGGACGCGGGCGCCGCAACCCGCGCCGACAATTTGAGGAGTGAACGACCATGAAAAGAATAATGAGAGTCGCGGCGATCCTGGCCGTTACGCTTCCCGCAGGATTGACGCTGGCCGGAATCGCCCACGCCCAGCAGAAGACCATGTCGATCGGAACCGGAGGCACCGGGGGTGTCTACTATCCGCTCGGCGGCGCAGTGGCCAACGTGCTCTCGAAGAACCTTCCCAACGTGCAGGCCACCGCCGAAGTGACGGGCGGCTCGGTCGACAATCTCAAGCTGATCGGTGCTGGAAAGAGCGAACTCGGCTTCACCATGGCCGACGCCGCGCTTGATGCGCTGAAGGGCGAGGACAAGTTCAAGAGCGGCAAGGTGCCGTTGCAGGCGCTGCTCGTGGTCTATCCGAATCGCATGCATGTGGTGACCGTGGAAGGCACCGGCATCGAGACCATGGCCGACCTCAAGGGCAAGCGTGTCTCCACGGGATCGCCCGGCAGCGCCACCGAAGTCATGGCGTTCCGCGTCATCGAGGCGGCCGGTCTCGACAAGGAAAAGGATCTGAAGCGCGAGCGGCTTGGCGTCGCCGAATCCGTCAACGCCATCAAGGACCGCAAGATCGATGCCTTCTTCTGGGTCGGCGGCATTCCGACCGCCGCCGTCACCGATCTGGCCGCGACGCCCGGCATCAAGATGAAGCTGATCGACCATGGCGACCTGGCCGAGAAGATGAACGCCAAATACGGCAAGCTGTATTCGCCGAGCAAGATCAAGGCAGGCTCGTATCCCGGCTATGACAAGGACAACTCGATCACCGAGGTCTGGAACCTGATCGTCACCGGCGACAAGATGAGCAACGAAGACGCCTACGCCGTCGTCAAGACGCTGGTGGAGAAGAAAGCGGACATTGTCGCCGTGCACAAGGAAGCCGAGAGCTTCTCGCTCGACAACCAGGTGCAGGAACGCTCGCCGATCCCGTTCCACCCCGGCGCGCTGAAATACTTCAAGGAGAAGGGCGTCGGCGGCTAAAAGCCGGCATTTGCACCTGTTTCCATCGACCGCGGCTCCCTTGGGCCCGCGGTCAATTCTTTTGCGGCGGGCGCTGCGACAGGCCTTGCCACGATTGCCCAAAATGGCCTCAATAGGCTGCACTTGAGCCCCAGGCTGCGCGCAACATCCAGTTCCAGCCGACCAAAGCCGTGAATTGCCGACAGGCCGGGTGCTCACTTTGTCTGGAAGCGGAAGATGGCATCAGCGAAGAAAATGGCGGCGGCTCTGGCATTTGCGCTCTGCGCAGGCCTCGCCATGGCCGGCATCGTCCAGGCTGAGCAGAGGCGGCTTTCGATCGGCACGGGCGACCCCGGCGGCGTGTACTTTCCGCTCGGCGGCGCGGCTGCCAGCGTGCTGGCCAAGGCCCTGCCGGACATGCATCCCACCGTCGAGGTCACCGGCGGCTCGGTGGACAATATCAAGCTGATCGCAACGGGCCAGAGCGACCTCGGCTTCACCATGGCCGACGCCGCTGCCGATGCGATGCAGGGTCACGACAAGTTCAGGAATAACAAGGTCGCGCTGCAGGCTCTGCTCGTCGTCTATCCAAACCGCATGCATGTGGTGACCATCGAGGGCACGGGAATCGAGACGCTCGCAGATCTCAGGGGCAAGCGCGTCTCGACCGGCTCGCCGGGCAGCGCCACCGAGATCATGGCCACCCGCGCCATCGACGTCATCGGCCTCGACAAGGACAAGGACATCCACCGCGAGCGGCTTGGCGTCGCCGAGTCCGTCAACGCCCTCATTGACCGGCGGATCGATGCGTTCTTCTGGGTCGGCGGTATTCCGACTGCCGCAATCAGCGCGCTGGCCAGCACGGCCGGGGTGAAGATGAAACTGATCGACCACGCCGATATCGTGGACAAGATGAATGAGAAATACGGCAAGCTCTACAGCAAGAGCCGGATCAAGGCCGGTACCTATCCCGGCCACAAGACGGACAGCGACGTTGCCGAGGTATGGAATCTGATCGTCACCGGCAAGACGATGAGCGATGAGGACGCCTACACCATCGCCAAGACTCTGGTCGAGCAGAAGGACGAAATCGTGAAGGTGCACAGGGAAGCCGAGAGTTTCTCGCTCGACAACCAGGTGCAGGACCGCTCACCGATACCGTTCCACCCGGGGGCACTGAAGTACTTTAGAGAGAAAGGCGTTGGCGGATAACCAGCCTCCGCTGCGTCGCGCGTCAGCGCAGGCAACCCGGTTTGCGCAGTACCACATGGCGCGCATGCGGGAAGCGAACATTGCATAAGGTCAGAACTCCGTTCGCAGACCGCGGGGTTTCATTACAATTTGATCTTCAACCGCAGCTTTAACCCTAAAGAAGCAATTACTGCATCGTCGCAAAAATTCCACGATCTTCGGCCCGCCGAGGATGTACGAATTCTCCGGGGTATCTTGGAGAGGGTGGGCATGATCCACTTGCATGAAGAAGAGGCCGTCCGGTCCAGCGGGTTCGGGCGGCGAAAAATGACGCCTCGCGCCTGCGTCGCGGATAGGAAGAAGCATCTTCGCACGTTCCTTGCGGACGCGCTTGAGGACATAGGCTTCATTGCCGGGGAATGCGCCGGCGCCGGCGAGATCGAGGATGCGCTGGACGATCAGCGGCCGGACCTGCTGGTGCTCGGCGTGTCGGTCGACGGGTTGGAGATCGACAGGATTTTCGCAACACTGGCCAGGAAAGGCTTCGCCGGCAAGGTGCTCGTGATCGGACAATCCGAGTCGATCATGGTCAAGGCAGTGCGGCAGGTCGGCAATGAACATGGCATCGACATGCTGCCGCCCTTGCAGACGCCCTTCGATGCCAATTCATTGCGCGCTTCCGTCGCGAATCTTCTGCCCACCGAGCCTGCGCCGAACCCTCCGGTCGATGCGGCCGAGGCGCTGAAGGCCGGCTGGCTCGAATTGTGGTATCAACAGAGAATCAATGTCCGCACCCTGGCCACAAGCGGGGCGGAAGCGCTGGTGCGGATGCGGCATCCGGCGTGGGGCGTGGTGCTCCCGGCCTATTTCATTCCCGACGAATGCGATCCGCACTTCAATGCTCTCTCCGACTTCGTCATCGGGCAGGCCGTCGAGGACTGGTACTATGTGCTGGAGCAGAAGGGTCCGATCGATCTGTCGATCAACCTGCCGGTTCCTTTCCTCAGGGACGACGAAGCGGTGCGCGGAATGTGCCGCCGGATGCCGGACCATCCTGCCTTCGGCGGTCTGCTGATCGAACTCGACAGCAGCGATGTCGCCGACAATCTGGACCTGGTGGTCGACGTGGCCCGGCGGATACGCCTGAGCAATATCGCGATATCGCTCGACAATGTCGGCGCAGAGTGGCCCGCTCTGATAGAACTGCAGAATTTTCCATTCTTCGAGCTGAAGGTTGATCCTCAGTTCGTCACTGGATGCGCCGATGACCGCTTGAAGCAGACCGCCTGCCGCCAAATCATCGAGTTCGCACATGAGCGCGGCGCACGCGTGCTCGCACAGGGCGTCGAAACCCGCGCCGACTTTATCGCCGCGCATGCGCTGGGCTTCGACCTCGTGCAGGGTTTCCTGTTCGGCAAGGCGATGGCTGTCAGAAAATTCGTCAGATCGCAGCCGCGATCTCCCAGACAGGAATGGTAGGGGTGGCGGGAGGGATACGCCGCTAATTAGCCCGCGGGCTCGAATTGCCGCAGCGCTTCGGCGCGCGCGATCAGCCGCTTCGCATTGGAATAGGCGGGCATCTCGACCAGCGCCCCGTCGAGCTCGACGCGCCCGCCGCCGTGCATCCGTGCCGCTTCGAACGCCGAGACGATTTCGCGGGCCCGACGAAGCTCGTCGTCGCCGGGCGTGAAAACGCCGTTGATGATGGACGCATGCGCAGGATCGACCAGGCTTTTGGCGACATAGCCGAGGCGCCGCGCCCAGCGTGTCTCGCGCTCCACGCCCTCGGCGTCGCTGAAGGTGTAAGGACAGTCGACCGCGACGACGCCCGCGGCGCGGCACTCGACGATGAAGCGCTGCCGGCAATAAGCAAGCTCGAGGCCGTCCCTGCCTCGCTCCGCGCCGAGATCGGCAGCAAGATCTTCCGATGCCATCAGGCAGCCGACGGTCCGGCGGCTGACGGCGGCGATCGCGCCGGTCTGCACCAGGCCGCGTGCGAGCTCGATGTTGGGCAGCAGCGCGGTAAATCCTTCGGGCGTGCCATTTTCGCGCTCAAGGCGCGAGACCTCCTGGTCGAGTCTGACGACATGATGCGGCTCGGCGACCTTCGGCAACGCTACGATATCGGGGCGGCCGCGCATGGCGGCAGCGAGGTCGTCCATGCCATCCTGCTCCAGCGGGTTGACGCGCACCGCAACGACGGCGCCCGCCGCCCGCCAGGACGCGTAGAGGTCTGGCGCGAGCGCACGCGCCTTAGGTCGCAGCGCCGGCGGAGTGAAGTCTTCCAGCTCCTGGATCAGGACATCGGCGCCGCTCTCGGGCGCGCGCTGCAGGGCCGCCTCGTTGGCGCCTTCGAGGAACAGCCAGGAGCGGCAAAGGTTAGCAGGCCGGCGCGCGGCCATGGAGCCTCAGCCGGCCCCTACTGGAACGTCATGTCGACGCATTTCGAGACGTCCGTGCCGAGGCCGGATGCGATGGTGATGCAGCCGCGCACTTGCGGTTTGGTGTTGTCACTGGCCCACACCGCAAAGCCGCCGGGACCGAAAAATGAATTTGTGTTCGGCGGCTCCGTCTCGGTGGCGTCGAAGGAATAGCTCGAATCAGTATCGAAGATGCGCGGCCTCTTGGTGCAACCTCCGTCGGCCTGCACGTTGATGACCTCCTTGTTGTCGCGCGTCAGCGCCAGCGTGACCTGGCAGCGCGCATATTCGGAAGTCTTGGTGTTGAAGACGTAGGCGTACGACTTGCAGGTCGCCGTGTTGAGCTTGCCCGGCGCGAGGCCCCGTCCGCAAGCTATGCGCTGGTTACTGACGAGCTTGAAATCGTCGGCCGCGGCGACCGAGGCCAGCGTCATGAAGGACAGCGCGGCAGCAAGGCAGGTTTTCATGACGCTCATCCGAATCATCCTGTAAGGTTTTAGGCAATGGATTGGTTTTCGACGTGCCCGGCAAGATAGTCGCGAAGGGGATTGCGGGGAATCACAAAGTGGCAGGATGTCCGCCACGTGGTGCGGACGTGGGTCGTATTGACGGGCCAATATCGTTCGTGATTTGTTCAAGACTAGACGCTATGACTGGGGAGCATGACCATGACGGGATTTTCAACCAAAACCTTTTTGATCGCGACCGCACTGACGGCGCTTTCCCCTCCCGCCTTTGCACAGAACGCGACGCCCTGGGATCTGAAACCCGACACCGCATACGCTTACGGTAAGGACGGTAAGACGCTCTCCTACAAGTTGGGCACCAACAACGCCGGCACGCTCTTGAAGGGCGCGAAGAAGGTGCCGAAGGGTACGATCTTCTTCATAGGCCAGAACGGCCAGCTCTACATGCGCACCGGCCCCTATCTCGAGGGCGACGGCAAATTCATGTTCGGCGCGAATTGAGACCCGGCGGTCGTCCCGGCCAAGCGAGCTCTCGCGAGCGCGAGCCGGGATCAACACGCTGCGGCCTTTGTTGTTGAAACAAACCCGGCGGACGACTTTCTTTGAAACGATAGCCGCTTGGTTATGGGCCGCTCGCGCTCGCCGAGCGCCGGCCTCAGCGGGACGACAGCGAGCTGAAGGCCGCCGCGAGCTCCTGTGCGCCGGGCTTGGCGCTGTTGAAATCCATCCGCTCGTTGGTGACAGCAAACAGCTTCGCCACAGTGTTATGTCGGCTGGCAACCGGGTTGCGCTCGTAGCCGCCGCGCTGGAAGAAGTTGGAGGTCGGCACCTGCTCGCGCATCGGCTGCGGCATGGTCACCATGTCGAGCCCGGTTCCATCGCCGGTGAGGTTCATCATCTCGAGCTCGGCGCCGGTGAGCGGCCTGGTGTGGCCCTTCAGGCGCGCAAAGTTCACGGACGTCAGCAACTTGTGGGTCTGAAGATGCGGGCCGACGTCGATGTCCAGTACCATGGCATGCAGCGCCCAGCCCTTCTCGGTCCTGGCGAGCTTTTCGTGGTCCGACCAGGTGTCGGGCACGGAGCGGGCGAAGGCGATCATCCGCTTCATGACAGCGATCTTGTTTTCCATGGCCTTGCGCGGTGCGCCCGAGAGCAAGGCGGCCTTCCCATGCAGGGCCTTTAGAAGCGCATCGCC
This sequence comes from Pseudomonadota bacterium, assembly GCA_023432885.1. Lineage (GTDB taxonomy): Bacteria > Pseudomonadota > Alphaproteobacteria > Rhizobiales > Xanthobacteraceae > Bradyrhizobium. The sequence continues at coordinate 9,436 of JAEZEU010000296.1, forward strand.
CTGCTGGGCGATCAACTCGACGCTGTTGGTGGTGAGCAGTTGGTTGTAGCCAATCGCGGTCGAGATCGGCCGCGTGCCGGGGCCGCGATAACCCGACTGCATGTCGTAGCTGCCGTTGCCGCCGGTCTCGAAGGAATAGACGCGCACCGCCTGCTCGCGGGTCAGGCCCGCAGCGGCGGCCACCTTGGCATAGGCGCGCTTGAATTCGATCTCCGATGCGGGCCGCTGCGGCGTGAACTGGAAATGCTTGAGCGCCGCCTGAATCAGGTCGGGGACCATGGGCAACGCCTTGCGCGGGCGCGCCTCCGGTTCGGGTGCCGATGGATCGACCGGCTTCGGGGGACCGCTATAAACCGGCGGCTGCGCCAGCACGTAGTCGTCGAGCGTGATTTGCTGTCCGGCACGCCGCTTGGCATTGCGGCCGCGGCGTTTCTCGGAGATCGAATTCCAGTAGGCGTCGATAGGCGCCCGCGCTGCCTCGTACTCGCTCAGCTTGCGGCGATATTCCGCCATGGCCTGTGGCGAGGCCTGCGCCATCGCACCGGCGACCGACGGCGTCAGCGCGGGCAGTTCCATCGCGGCGGCAAGCGGCGCGCCGCCGAGCAATGCAAGCGCGGGCAGACCAAGGCGAATCATTCGTGGGAGCATGGCTATGTTGTAGCAAGCGAAGCCGCCAAGTCAGCCTTAAAAATCAGCAAGAATGTCGCGGCTTCCAGCCTCTATTCCGGATCCACGCCGCTCGCCTTGACGAGCTGCGCCCATTTCCTCTCGTCCTTGTCGATGAGGGCCGCGTAGTCCTCGGGCGTGCCGGGCGTAATGTCGGTTCCGTCGTTGCCGAGTTGCCGTTTCACCTCGTCAGAGGCGAGCGCCTCGCGCAGAGCCTTGTTGAGCTTGTCGATGATCGGCCGCGGCGTCCCGGCGGGCGCGGCGAGACCATAATAAAGCGACGCGTCAAAGCCGGGGATGCCGGATTCGGCGACGGTGGGAACGTCGGGCAGAAGCCCCGAGCGCGTCGCGCTGGTGACCGCGAGCGCGCGCAATTTGCCGGCTGCGACATTGCTGTGCGAAGCCGGGATCGGCGCAAACGCCATCGGAATGTGGCCGCCGAGCAGGTCGGTCAACGCCGGGCCCGTGCCCTTGTAGGGGATATGCACCAGCGTGATGCCGGCCGAGCGCGCAAAATATTCGCCGGTGATGTGGCTGGCCGTCCCCGCGCCAGCCGAGCCGAAATTGACCTTCCCGGGATTGGCCTTGGCGTAGGCGATCAGCTCGGCGACAGTCTTCGCCGGAAATGCGGGATTGACCACCAGCGAGTTCGGTGCGTTGCCGATCATGCCGATCGGCGCAAAATCCTTACGCGGATCGTAGCCGACGCTCTTGTACAGGGAGGGGCCGATGGCGAGCGTGCCGGTGTAGCCGAGGATCAGGGTGTAGCCGTCCGGCTCGCTCTTGGCTACCGCGCGCGTGCCCACGGTGCCGCCTGCGCCTGGGCGGTTGTCGATGATGATCTTTTCGCCGAGCAGATCGCTCATCTTCTCCGCAACGCCCCGGCCGACGATGGTCGTGCTGCCGCCGGGCGCGAAGGGAATCACCAGCATGATCGGACGGCTCGGGAAATTCTGCGCCTGCGCGGTCGCGAATGCGGTCGTGAGCGCCGCGATGGCGATGAAGAAAGACTTGCGGATCATGGACGCGCTCCCGCCACCGTTGTTCTTGTTGCGCGCATCGTTGCCGAAACGCCCAGGACGCGCAACCCGCCGTTGGGCGGATGGTCGTTTGCCCGTCATTCCGGACCGACGCGAAGCATCGAACCTAGGCGCACCTTGCGTCCATCCCGGAATGAGCTAACGCCACGCGAAAACAGGCTGCTCCAGGTCTGCGACACGCGTTTGGCGGCCGGCCAGCAGTTCGCTGAACTGATAGATCAGCGCCGCCGTCGGCGCGTGGATGTGACCCCCGTG
>JAEZEU010000347.1 GCA_023432885.1 Pseudomonadota bacterium
ACCATGGAGCGGCGCACCTCCTGCCTGCAGAGCAATGTCGATTTCCTTCAGAAGACCATTACGAAACTTTCGCTCGACAACCAGCGCAGGATCGATGCGGCCAATCGTCAGATCGACAGCCTGAAGGTGACGGTGGCTTCGCTCGAGAAGATCGTCGAGGAGCAGAAGAAGGCGATCGAGGAGATCAGGAAGCCCGCTACGGGGCCGGCGGCAAAGGATGCTTCGCCCGCCGCGAAAGAGGGCGCGAAGGAAGGGACGAAATAGTCCTCTCTTGTCTCTTCCTCGCGCGGGGATGCGACCGACGAGTTTCGGGCGCGCCCCCAATGCTGCCGCAGGACATGATCGTCGCGCTTGGGAGGAGAGCCTTGCATTCCTTCCCACGAGCAAGCTTGCTCATGGGGTGAAGCCAGCGGCCAATTGTATCGATTGCACCGCGGCGCAAAGCAGCCCTGCGCCGTGGAGCGGTCCGTGCTTGCTTGGCAAGCCGGACCCGTTTTGCCATAAAAGCCGCAATCAACATGTTGCGTGCGCGGGGGCTAGCCAAAATCCGCCTGCAGCCAAAAGAGCCGGGAGGATTTTTGATGGCCAATATACGCGTTCTCGCCACTGACCTCGAATTTCCGGAAGGTCCGGTGGTGATGCCCGACGGCTCGGTGGTGCTGGTCGAAATCCGCGGCCAGCGGCTGACCCGGGTCTGGCCCGACGGCCGCAAGGAAGTGGTCGCGAAAATTCCGGGCGGGCCGAACGGCGCGGCGCTGGGTCCCGACGGCAAGATGTACATCTGCAACAACGGCGGCTTTTCCTGGATTCCGACCCGCAACCTGATCATGCCGGGGCCGCAACCTGATGACTATCTCGGCGGCTCTATCCAGCGCGTGGACTTGCAGAGCGGCAAGGTCGAGACGGTCGTCTCCAAGTGCGGCGAGCATGGTTTGCGCGGCCCCAATGACCTGGTGTTCGACAGACACGGCGGCCTGTGGTTCTCCGAGCTCGGCAAGCGCCGCGCCCGCGAGATGGATGTCGGCGGGATGTACTATCTCAAGCCCGGGATGAAGGAGATCGTCGAGGTCGTGCACGGCGTGCTGCCGGCCAACGGCATCGGGCTGTCGCCGGACGAGAACACCGTCTACATCGCGGAGACGCCGACGGCGCGGCTGTGGGCCTATGAGGTTCACGAGCCCGGGGCGCTGAAGCCGCGCGATCCAATCTATCGCGGCGAACGCGGCAAGCCGATCGCGGGCCTCGGCGGCTACCAGATGTTCGACTCGCTCGCGGTCGAGGCATCAGGCAATGTCTGCGTCGCCACGCTGATCTCCGGCTGCATCTCCGTGATCGCGCCCGACGGCAAGCTGGTCGAGCAGGTGCCGACCGGCGACCGCGTCACCACCAACATTGCCTTCGGCGGAAGCGAGCTGAAGACCGCCTACATCACGCTGTCAGGCAAGGGCGAACTGATCGCCATGGACTGGCCGCGCCCCGGACTGCCGCTGAACTTTTTGAACAAGTGAAGATGGCGCACTGTGGCGCAATCGTCATTCCGGGGCGGCTCAAAGAGCCGAACCCGGAATCTCGAGATTCCGGGTCTGGTGCTTCGCATCGCCCCGGAATGACGACGAAGAGAGAAGCAGGACTCTCATGGTGAGAACCGCGAAGCGTTCCTCCGGATGAGGAGAGGGAGTGTACGGAATGCCCTGGCTTGAACCGGTCACACTACGCGGCGCGCATGCGCGGCTGGAGCCGCTGTCATCAGATCATTACGATGGTCTGCTCGACGCCGCGAAGGACGGCGAGCTCTGGAAGCTCTGGTACACCTTCATCCCGAAGGCCGAGGACATGCGCAAGGAAATCGACCGCCGGCTCGGCCTGCAGGCTGCCGGCGCCATGCTGCCGTTCACGGTGTTCGACGCCGACGGCAAGATCGCTGGCATGACGACCTACATGAACGTCGACGCGCCGAACCGCCGCGTCGAGATCGGTTCCACCTGGTATGCCAAACGCGTGCAGCGCACCGCGCTCAACACGCAATGCAAGCTCCTGCTGCTTGCCCATGCCTTCGAGAAGCTCGATTGCATTGCGGTAGAATTCCGCACCCATTTCTTCAACCACCAGAGCCGGCGCGGCATCGAGCGGCTGGGCGCGAAACTCGACGGAATTCTCCGCAGCCACCAGATTGCGCCGAACGGCACGTTGCGCGACACTGTGGTCTACAGCATCATCGCCTCGGAATGGCCGACGGTGAAGGCGCACCTGAGCTATCAGTTGAACGAGAAGGCGCGGTAGCGCCCACGAGCTTGATCCGGATCCGGGAGGGCCACCTTGGTGGAGAGTGGATACCGGTTTTCCGATTGGATCATGCTCAAAAAAGAAAACGCAAAATGGAAACGTTCGATTATGTGATCATCGGCGCCGGTTCTGCGGGGAGCGTGCTCGCCAACCGGCTGGGCGAGGACCTCAACACCAGGATCTGCGTGCTGGAGGCGGGGCCGAGCGACTGGCATCCCTACATCCATCTGCCGGCCGGCTTCATCAAGACGTTCCATATGCGCAGCATCAACTGGGCCTATCAGCAGGAGGTGGGCCCCTGGACCGGCGGGCGCAGCATCTACGCGCCGCGCGGCAAGACGCTCGGCGGCTCCTCCTCCATCAACGGCCACATCTACAACCGCGGCCAGCGCCAGGACTTCGACACCTGGGCGCAGATGGGCAACCGGGGCTGGGGCTATCCGGACGTGCTGCCCTATTTCAGGCGGATGGAGCGCCGTATCGGCGAGTGCGACGACATCTATCGCGGCCGCGAAGGGCCGCTCACCGTCACCACCATGGACTGGAAGGATCCGCTCTGCGAGGCCTTCATGGAAGGCGCGGTCAGCCTCGGCATCCCGCGCAATCCGGACTACAACGGCGCGATCCAGGAAGGCGTGTCCTACTGCCAGCGCACGATCCAGAGTGGCCTGCGCATGAGCGCGGCGAAAGCGTTCCTGCATCCGGCGCGCAAGCGCGGCAATGTCGACGTCCGCACGCATGCCCACGTCACCAACATCGTCTTTGAGGGCAAGCGCGCCGTCGGCGTTCGCTACCTGAAGGGCGGCCGCGGCGGCACGCCGGTCGAGGTGCGCGCGACCAGGGAAGTCATCCTCTCCGGCGGCGCCTATAATTCGCCGCAGGTGCTGGAGCTGTCCGGCGTCGGCTCGCCGGATTTGTTGCAATCGCTCGGCATCGAGGTGCGTCACGCGCTCCCTGGTGTGGGCGAGGGACTGCAGGACCACTACGCGCCGCGGTCGGTGGCGCGGGTCAAGAACATCAGGACCATCAACGAGCTCCGCCGCGGCCTCAGCCTGTGGGTCGAGGCGCTGAAATGGGCCACCACGCGGCGCGGCCTGCTGTCGCTGTCGCCGACCATGGTCTATTGCTTCTGGCATTCCGGCGAGACCGCCGAAAGCTCGGACTTGCAGCTCACCTTCACGCCGGCCAGCTACAAGGAAGGCGTGCAGGGCCAGCTCGAGGACGAGCCGGGCATGACGGTCGCCTCCTGGCAGCAGCGTCCCGAAAGCCGCGGCTATGTCCGCGCCCGCTCGTCCGATCCGTTCGAGCCGCCGATCATCCAGACCAATTACCTCGTCGAAGAGGTCGACCGCCGCGTCGTCGTCGCCGGCATGAAGCTGGCGCGGCGCCTGCTCGCCTCCGAGCCGCTCAAGCCCTACTACGCCTACGAGGACTTTCCGGGTCCGAACGTGCAGAGCGACGACGAGTTTCTGGCCGCCGCCACCCAGCGCGGCACCACCACGTTCCACCCCGGCTGCACCTGCCGGATGGGCCCGGCGAGCGCGCCGTGGGCCGTCGTCGACGACCAGCTCCGCGTCCACGGCCTGCAAGGCCTGCGCGTGATCGACGCCTCGATCATGCCCCGCATGATCTCCGCCAACCTCAATGCCTCGACGCTGATGATCGCCGACAAGGCCAGCGATCTCATCCGCGGCAAGACCGCGCCGGAAGCGGTGAAGCTGGCGGGTTATGCGTAAGGCGGCGCTGAGGACTCTCCATGCCTACCAACGTGAGCAGCGAGCACAATCGTCCGCTTACCGATGCTGAACGCTACCTTGCTCGATGGATGCTGAAGCACGGGACGGTAGAAGCAAAGCAGTACATAGCTCAACTTGACATTGCGGAAGTGACGCCTTGGAGATGTTCATGCGGGTGCGCGAGCATCAACTTCCAAATCCGAGGACACGCTAGACCGCCGCCCGGTGTGCATATCTTGGGTGACTTCGTGACGGGCGAAGGTGACCACCAAAGCGGGGCGTTCATTTATTCAAGCGGTGGCTTGTTGAGCGGTATCGAAATTTACGGTTTGGCCGGCGACGCACCTCGTGTATTGCCTCGACCTGAGCATTTACATGCTTTCGAATCGACAGGGTTTCCGAAACCTCACCCGCATAGGTGAGAAGCAATTCGCTGGATGGGTTCGCGCGCGACGAGCGTACGGCCGATGAGCGATGAGATTCGCAGGCTCAATTCGTCCGACGCTCTGTTC